>JAOUMJ010000030.1 GCA_029881495.1 Nitrospinota bacterium
ACAGGGTAATAAGATAAATGAGGGCGAAGAGATGACGTATTCGGAATTTTCGTTTCCAAACGACATTCATATTATCTGGTCGCTCATGATCGTTACATACCCGTTCATCACCGGCCTGGTGGCTGGGGCCTTCATGGTCTCGGCGCTGTACTACGTCTTCGACAGGAAAGAGCTGGAGCCGATACACAGGTTCGCGCTTCTGGTATCTCTCTCGTTCATGGTATGCGCCACGCTCCCGCTCCTTTTTCACCTCGGACACCCCGAAAGATCATACCGGATCATGATAACGCCGAACTTCACCTCCGCTATCGCCGGATTCGGCCTTATATACAGCTTTTACCTTGTCGTGCTCCTTCTTGAAATATGGATAGCCTACAGAAAGGAGATAGTGGAAAACCATAAAAACAGCAGCGGCATCAAACGCCTTTTCTGGGGCGCGCTGGCACTTGGCGTGTATGAGATAGACAAAGAGTCGGCCAAAGTCGACAGGAGCTTCATATTCACGCTCTCTGTGGTGGGCATACCGGCCGCTTTCACGCTTCACGGATATGTAGGCTTTCTTTTCGGCTCGCTCAAATCGAATCCTTGGTGGTCCACCCCGCTCATGCCGCAGATATTCCTCCTTTCTGCCGTGCAGTCGGGTATAGCGCTTATCATCCTGCTCTACATTTTCCTCGGGTATAAAGGGTATCTTGAAAAATCGCTTCAATGCGTGAAATCGCTGGTCTTCTTCCTCTGGTTCTCCATAATCCTCGTGCTCGTATCGGAGGGGCTGGAACTCCTCTTCCTCTATTATGAAGCGACCGACGCGTGGAAAGTCGTGGGAGAACTTCTGGAAACAAAGCTCTTCACGTCATTCGTTGTTCTTCAGCAGGGTCTCGGGATGGGGGGTTCCTTTATCATCCTTACCGTGCTGATATTCGCGAAAATCGAGAAAAACTATACTCCGCTAGTTGTCATCGCCTCAGGGCTTGCGCTGTTCGAGGTATGGATAATGCGCTGGAACGTTGTTGTCGGCGGGCAGATGTTCTCAAAAAGCTTTATCGGATTCAGGCACTACACCCCGCTCTGGTTTGAGAAGGAAGGGATATTCACTTCGATATTCCTTACGCTTTTGCCGTTCCTGATACTGCTGATATTGACGAAGTTCCTCCCGATAAGGCCGCACGATAGAGAAGAGTAAACCTTTAACCGATGACAGATTGTTTTTGCCGCTCTTTATCCTGCCGAAATTTATTCCATCCAACTCTACAAACAAATAAAGCCTTACTGAATTCATTACTACACGTAGCGCTTTATGTTATTTTCCGAGCTTGCGTATATCTGGCTGTGAGATTGGTCTTTAATTGAAAGATTATACCTTTCCGCATCGTCATCAGATATGTTTTTTTCTTTAATGAATTTATATTCATCTTTTCCGGAAATTAATATCGCCAAGACAGGTGAGATTGGATAGTAAAATTCAAGCTCGTTAACGCTGTCACCTTGCTTCCCAATCGCATAGGTATTTATTACTGGTTGATCACCGGCAATAAGAGGAATTTTCGATTTATTATTAAGAAGTACTATCCTGTATTTTTCATTATCTTCAGCAAGTCCAAAAGCCATATTAGTTGTAAATATATGGGCCATAACATTCCATACATTATTAAAATTTACGCCCATAACCATGTTATTCGTTAAACTCCCAAGCACACTCTCCCGCATCCTATTGGTTCTTAAATACTGAGCACATAAAAAATAAAAAAAATTCAAGCGCCCTTTATCAGAACAATAAAAACTAATGTCGTGTCTTTTTATGGAATCTAGATATTTAATGGCAGTACTTTCTATTACCCCATGATAATCTTCTTCAAAATTGTTAACAGCTACACCTATAACCTTTTCAACCTCTTGGCTATTGATTCCTTTCGCTTGGAGTTCCGCCTTGAATTCAAATATAAAATTAAAAAATTTGATCCAATCCTCATTTATTTTACGCTGCTCTCCTTCGTATGGTTCCACTAGAAATCTTCTTACGAAAGTAATGTCTTGAAGAGTTAATTCTTTAAGTTTGTAAAAATCACGTATTTGAGCAATTCCTTTTAAGTTTGAATGAAACACTTCGCCTTCTCGATAACACCAAATAAGGTCATTAGAAGCCCAAGCCCGGAGATATTCCCTCCAAACATAATGATGCCGTCTTTTTTTCATTATTGTTATTGCCGACTCCTTTGGAAAATTTCTGGTAACTTGGCAAAATTTACCTAATATCGCTGATCGTTAATCTAACTGGTGTGCGCCTTTTTACGACGTGCGGCTGGGGACTTTTTCCGACCAACAGATTTCTTCGCCAAATCGATCAGGGATCGTAAAGCGCCATTCACAGCATCTTCCGTGGGGAACGCCTTGGCCACGTCAGGACTTAGAAGAACAAGATTCGTCCCTTTTTGGTACGCTTCAAAATACCCACCCCTGACTCCCTTGCCAAGATCTGTACGCAGGTACTCAGCGCGCAAATCCTGAGATTTAGCCTTCTTCATAAATTCTCCTTTCCTTGCGGCTCATAAGCCGTGCGCTGATAATCCTGATCCCGTTTTCCCTGTCTGAATGCGAAACCACAAGCGTACGTTTTTGCCATGATAGTCCAAAAGTTATAAACCGCAACTCATCCATGGAATGATCAGGATCTGAGAAGGTAATTGCCAGTCTGTCACCAAATACCGTTGAGGCTTCCTGAAATGTGACCCCATGCTTTCGTTCATTTGCTTTGGCTTTTTTCAGATCCCATTCAAATTCCATTGCCCCTGTCCGCTACTTAATCCAGGAAGCCGGATAAATATTTCATCAAACCCAAAAATGGAGGTCGCTACTACGGTTTTACTTCCCATTCGTCGCCAGAAAGCTGTATCCTCATCTCGTTCTTCTCGGCGATAACCGGATTGTAGAAGAAAAACACTTCGGCGGACAGATCCTTCACATCCCCTATTCGCGTCTCAAAGAAGAATGTCTCGGTTCTCGATTCACCCGATTTAAGGCGATTATCGCCGACTATCTTCGAGCCAAAGAGGAATACGTCGCCATCTGTTTCAATCTCTATCCCCTTGGAATCGACAATCGTCTTTCCGTACTCCTTGCGCTTGGTTTCAATGACCTTCCCTTCGCCGTCCCTGGTGCTCACTTCCAGCACAAGGCGCCGCGCGGGGGTTCCGGTCGGGATGGAATGTCCTATGCCGCTGTTCGTTAGGCTTACCTTGGCAACAAGGTTTTTTGAACCCCGTTTCATCTCCACCATTTTCAGCTTTACCACGCTCAGCATCGATCCGACATTGTGGGTAAGCGAATGGTCGTGGATTTTCTCCCGCCCCCCCTCATGGGCGGTCTTCCCCGCTATTTCGGGCATATGGCAGTTTTGGCACTGTTTCCCCTCTTTCGCGAAAGCAGAATCTTTCCATTCGCTGTAGGTGACACCTACATGCACGCCGTTTCGGTTCTTGAAATCATGGCAGCCCGCGCAGAGCTTTGACGATGCAAAATCGTCCGAACGTACTGTTTCATGGTATGGGGATGAGGCCCCGTCGAGCACCGACCGTTTCACCTTCCCCGGCTTTACGGTAAACGGATCCGGTTTTTCAAGATCGACGCTGGAGATAGAGTGACAAAAGTCGCAGGTGATACCCTCTCTGGTGATGGCATCATCGGCGTCGAAGTCCCCCGTCACCCGCACGGTAGGGGCATGGCAGTTTAGGCAATACTTCCTCGCCTCCCCTTTTGTATCCGTATACGCCTTTCTGTAGGCTGTCTGGAAGATCGGGTTTGAATAGGAGAGCGCGTGTAGCGATTTTCGCCAGTTGCGGTAAATGTCGCGGTGGCAATCTTTGCATACTTGGGAGCTTTCAAAGGAATCCTTTGCCGAAGCCTCGTTGCCAACAACGGCAAGAAACAGAATCGCTAATACAACAACAAATTTATTCAGCATTTATCTACCCTGCAAAATGTTAATTTGCATACAGTATCATCCATTATCAAGGCTACTTCAAGCGTTTGTCTTTTGCCTGTCTGCGCCTCTCCTCTATATGTCCATCGGCGGGACAGGGGCATTGTTTCCCCATGTGGGGGAGGAATCCCGCAGATTCTGGATAATGCCGGGGAGCATATCCATGACAATATCTACCTCACCCATCGTATTCAGCTTGCTGAATGAAAACCTTATCGAACTGTTCATCAAGCCGGGAGACACCCCCATTTCGAGAAGTACGTGGGATGGTTCCCTGGAGCCGGACGAGCAGGCGGAACCGGTCGATACCGATATGCCGTTGAGATCGCACTGGATCTGAAGCATCTCCCCTTCCGTCCCCTCGAAGCTGACATTCAGCGTATTGGGAAGTCTTCTCTCCATATGGCCGTTCAATATCGCATGAGGAATGGTGGTGAATATCCTCTTTTCCAGCTCATCGCGGAGTGAGGCGATGTAACCGGCGCTTTTCGCCAGGTCCGCCACAGCCAATTCACACGCCTTCCCGAACCCGACTATTCCCGCCACGTTTTCGGTTCCCGACCTCTTCCCGCGCTCATGTCCTCCGCCTGAAAGGAGCGGCTCTATCTCGGTACCCTTCCTCACATAAAGTGCGCCGACCCCTTTGGGGCCATGCAGTTTGTGCGCGGAGATGGAAAGGAGATCAACATCCAATTCGTCAACATCAAGCGATACCTTTCCCGCCGACTGAACGGCATCCGTATGGAACAGTATCCCCTGCCCCCTTGCCATCGTCGCCGCCTCCTTTATCGGCTGAATGGTGCCGGTCTCATTGTTCGAATGCATCACCGACACAATCAGTGTCTTCTCATCCAGAGCGGCCTTGAGCTCTTCCAGCATTATTACCCCGTCCAGATCAACGGAGACCGTCTGATGTTTGTAGCCGTTCAGCGGGAGAAATTCAGCGCTCTTCAGGATGGAACTGTGTTCGATGGTGCTTGTGATCGCCTTCCACTTTCCATCAGCGGGCTTTGTCCATGAGGCCCCTTTCAGCGCCATGTTGTTGGCTTCGCTCCCCCCTGAGCAGAGAATGATCTCCGTAGGGTCGGCTCCTATCAGAAAAGCCACCTTTTCCCTTGCCTCCTCGATCGCGTTTCTGGCAATGCGTCCAAGAGTGTGCGTGCTGGATGGATTGCCAAAATTCTCCTTGAGGAAAGGGATCATCGCTTCAAAAACCTCAGGAACTATCGGGGTGGTTGCGTTATTATCAAAATAGACTTTATTCATTTGCCTATCTCCTGACTCTGCCAATAATTAAAGCAGGGCGCTTGCGGCAAGACCATCCAATTTTCCATAATCCAATACCCCATTGGAACCGGGATCACTCGATCAAATCCGGTACTTTTCAACTTCCTCATCGGGAAGCGGGCGAACCGTCATTATTGATGTCGCGTTGGTAGACATATCGGTAAACTCGCATTCAACCTCGGCGGTTTTGGGCGCGGTGGCGTATCTTGCGGCAATACGGGCAGCAATTTCGTTCACGCCGTTCTCAGGCCTCCCGGTGATTATCACAAATGGTCCGGTGAAATTTTTTATCGTGATAACAGTATCCTTTTCGCCGGCCATTTTCTCAAGTTTTTCATTATCAGCCATGTTCCGGCCCACGATCACCTTCACGCTTTCATTCAGCCTGAAATGCCTCCCTACCTGGAGAAGCCTTGCATCCTTTACGTTGGTGCTTTCGGTATGCCCTATCAAGTCCTTCATCTTCAGTGAAAATTGCCTGTCTGTGAGGAGGCACCCGCCGGAGGAGCAGAGATTTTCTTCCGGGATACCCATCTCGCGGCCAACCTCCATCTGCACCTTTCTCGATTTGCCGGAGATGGCAAGCATCTCGTTCCTGTTTATCCACCCCTCCTTTTCGGGAATGGTAGGCTCCAGCAGCGCGGCCGACAGCGGTCTTACGATAAGGCCTTCCAGCCCTGTTTCTTTTTCTATCCTCATGAGCCTCTCTTTCATCTGGGACATCGGCCTCTGGCTCAATACCTCGCCGGTGAAGATGAATTTCGCCCCTATCTCATTCATCGCCTCTTTTGCCTGGGTGAACATTAGTATCCTGCAGTCAAGACAAGGATTTACGCCGGAGCCGTATCCGAATTTCGGATTCCTTACGATTTCGAGGTATTCATCACCCATGAAAGCTGTCTTGATACTTATCCCCTCCTCCGCCGCTATCTTGTGCGCCGCGCTTTTGCATGAATCGCTCTTTTTTGTGCAGTTGCAAAACGGGCTCATGAAATTCATCACGGTCACGTCGTAACCTAGCTTTACCATCAGTTTCGTGGCGATGTGGCTGTCGAGCCCCCCCGAAAGAAGGCCAAGCACCTTTATTCCGTTAGCGGCTATTTTCTCGTCCATTTTTCCTTCTTCTTGATATCAATAAATGATTCCTTCTTGAGCCGCTTCAGCCACTCTTCCCTGACCTGAGACATCAGCTCCTGATAAATGTAGTTCTTTACCTCTACCTTGATCTTGCTGTAAGGGGGTAGCTGAGGTTCGTCTCTTTTTTCAACAAGAATGAGATGGTAACCAAACTGGGTTCGTACCGGCTGGCTCACCTCCCCCGGTTTTAGCGCGAAGGCCGCTTTTTCAAAAGATTCCACCATTTCCCCCGGATGTATCTCTCCCAGGTCTCCCCCCTTTGGGGCCGACGGTCCCTGCGACATCTCTTTTGCAGCCTCGGCGAAAGAGAGACCGCCTATGATCTTTTTCCTGATATCCCTGATCCTGGCCAGCACCTTTTTTTCCTCTTCAGAAGGGGCATCCTCAGCCAATGTCAGTATGATATGTCTCGCGCGCAGGGTTACCGGCTTGCGAAATTTTTCAGGATATTCATTGTAATATTCGAGCGCCTCTTCATCCGTAACTTCGGCCTGTGAGCGGATCTCCATCGAAACAACCTTCCCTGCGAGGATCTGATCGCTCACCATTTTTCGGTAACCTTCAAGCGTCAGCCCTTCGCGGGCCAGCACCATCTCGAAATCCTTCATGGAAGCTCCCATTCTTCTTCTTGCATCGTCTATCCTCGATTGTATTTCGCGGTCGGGAACTTTTATCTCCTTCTCCTTGCCATACTGGATGATCAGTTTTTCATCTATCATCATGTCGAGAATTTGATTTGTTGCCCTGGTCTCGTCAGGATCAAGCGGCTGACCAGCGGTCTTGAACTGGAAAAGCCTCTCGCTGACTTCGCTTTGCAGTATGATCTCGCCGTTCACCTCGGCCACAATACGATCCACAACCTCTGCCCAGGCAAAGGCGGAAAAAAAACAGGATAGTATTATTACGGCTTGAGCACGTACAAACGGTCGGAAAATATCACGATCTCCGACTGATCCTTTGCATCCTTCATCCATTTGCTAAATAAATCCTCCAGCCGCTGATAAAACATTCTTTCATATATAATACCTCTCGCTTCCTCGAATTTCATGGCGGTCGGCTTATACTTTTTAACTACCTTGAATATATGATACCCGTAGGGAGATTCAATAACCCTGCTTATTTCGTTAAGTTGCAGATCGAAAAGAATGGAATCAAATTCAGCCGGCATCTGTCCCCTGGAAAAGACTCCGAGGTCCCCTCCCTTCTTGCCGTCTGGACTTACAGAGTATTTTATAGCTATCTCCTCGAAATCGCCTCCGAAAACTATTTCGTTTCGTATCTCGTCCGCCTCGGAGAGCGAAGGCAAAACAATGTGAAAGGCATGCACCCTTTCGCCTACGGAAAACTCCTCCTTGTGCTCGTTGTAGTAGCTTTTCAATTCCTTATCCTGAATCTCGACCAGAGGAGCGATCTTTTTTTGTATCAATCCTTCAATTACCAGGTTTCTCCTGACCTGATCCTTCCAGATGCCGAGATCAGATTTGTTTTTTTCAAGGATCAACTGGAGCCTGGCCGGCGAAAATCCGCCGAGAATATCCTCCACAAGGGAGTCGCTGTCGCTTTTGCTGACAGACACGCCTGCTTTTCTTGCCTCCTGGAGCAGAATTTCCGAGTCAATGATCTTGTCGATCACTCCGTCGCGCAATCTTTTTTCCACTTTCTCATCCAGCTTTTCCGCAAGCCTCAGCCTGGTTTTCATCGCGGTATATTCCTTGAGGAAATGGTTCCCCATAATGTTCTGCCCGTTTACGGTAGCGACCGTTATTGTTCTCGGTTCGGGCTCTTGGGGCTCCTTCGTGCACCCTTGAAAAAGGAGCATAGCGACCAACGCCAATACCGGCAAACCATATTCTTTGAATTTCATCATAACCATATGAGTTTAAGGAAAGATCGACCCCGATACAACTACTCTTGCAAGAAAATATATATGATGTCAAAATCCCCTGATGGACAGGACACTTTTCTTTGCGATAAACAGGGGGATGGAGAACAGCTTTCTTGATTTCATCATGCCTCTTATAACATCGTACAACACCTGGATACCGGTGGGGATTATCCTGTTCGGCTACCTGATATGGGAAAACCCCAAGCGCGGACTGTTTATTTTTTTTGTCGTACTGCTAGCCGTTGCACTCAGCGACCTGATAAACCACCGCATATTAAAAGCCATGTTCGCGCGAGTTCGCCCATGCAACGCATTGCCAGACGTGCATCTGCTTACGGGGTGTAGCGGCTCGTTCAGCTTCCCTTCTTCCCACGCAGTGAACTCATTCTGCCTTGCCTCAACTCTATGGTTTTTTGAAAGAAAACTCCTTCTTTTCGGAGTTGTCGCCGCCTCACTTGTGGCATTCTCGCGCGTTTACGTCGGGGTTCATTATCCGTTTGATGTCACCGTCGGCGCGTTGACCGGCATAGCGATAGGGTACGCGGCATACCGCATAGGCGATCCTGTCGCTCAAAAATGGGCGCCAAAGAAATAGGGACGCGAGAAGTGATCTAGCTCGAAACGGCCGCCTTCAAGGTGTCAAATGTCCCGTAAAGGATCTTCAGCTTCTCCGCATCAATGCCGATGTTCCCCCGCCCGTCCCCTGCCACGGCAGACCGGAATCCGGCAATATCAATGCCCGCATCGGCCAGCCGACCGGCATCCCTATTGCCAAGCCCTCCCGCCAAGACCGATAATATCCCCGCCTCCCGGCAGTGTCTGGCAAAATCCGATATCTCTCTGGAGGAGAGGAAATCTCTTACGGTACTTCCACCCTTTCCATAGGTATCGATAAGAGCGGCGTAGACTCCGCATGAAGATACAATCACGGGAAATCTGGATATAAAACTCCGATCCGCCTTGTCGGCGTAGAGCCCGGCGACGAGGAGCGCGCTCCCAAAGCCGGAGACATCAAGAGATCTTCTTATTTCAGCAAGGAACGGTGCGGTATCGTCCGGCTCCTCGAACCCAAGAAGACCCACCTTAACGATATCCGCCCCTGCTTTCGCCGCTTCCACCGCTCTATGAGAATATTTGCCAGGAAAATTTTCAGCGTCGCCAATCGCGACAGAGAGACGAATATCGCGGGGGACAATTTCCCTCACCTTGCGGATAGTGGCAAGTGATGGGAATCCAAGCGACCCCTTGGAGGGATCCTTGATATCGATGATATCCGGGAACCCTGTTTTTGAAAAAGCGACGCATTCCGAAGCGTCGATGACGCTGACAAGAATTTTAAGAGGTATGGGTCATTCCTCTTCCGATGGTGGATCGGGAGTGCCTACGATATGGTATCCGGAATCGACATGAACCACTTCGCCCGTTACACCGCTTGAGAGGTCCGAACAGAGGTAAAGGGCCGACCTGCCTACCTCCTCCTGCGTAGTGTTCCTTTTCATCGGTGAAAGTTCGGCGTGATGCTTCAGCATCATCCTCATGTAGTTAATGCCGCTTGAAGCGAGAGTTTTTATAGGCCCGGCGGAAATGGCGTTTACCCTGATGCCGGTAGTGCCGAGGTCCGACGCGAGATAGCGAACGGATGCCTCAAGCGCCGCTTTCGCCACACCCATTACATTGTAGCTTTTTACCACCTTCTCGGCGCCATAGTAGGAAAGGGTGAGGATACTTGTCTCCCTCCCGGTCATCAGCGGAATCGCTCTTTTCGACAGCGCGACAAGGGAGTAGGCGGAAGTTTCAAGAGCCATTTTGAATCCTGCGCGGCTTGTTTCGTAGTAGGCCCCTTTCAGGTCGTTTTTGTCCGCAAACGCCACCGCGTGGACGAGGATATCAAGGTTTCCCTGTTTTTCCTGCCATGACTTGAAGACGCGGTCGATAGCCTCGTCGTTATTTACGTCCATATCCTCAATAAAAACCGCGTTCAGGGATTTGGCAAGCGGAATAACCCTTTTGCCGAGCGCTTCTCCAGCATACGTGAAACCAAGCTCGCAACCGGCCTCGCGGAAAACTTTCGCGATCCCCCATGCAATGCTTCGGTCATTCGCTACGCCTACTATAAGCGCCTTTTTCCCTTTAAGAATTTCCATTCAAATTTCCTTTCAAAAACCTATCAGACTGTACTAAAAGCTAACGGATAGCCGACGAAAGGTCAATAAACATAATTTTTTACCGATAGTTCACAAACTGCAGGTCAATTCCGAAATCCTTACCCTTCAGGATGGTAATAACATCTTGAAGTTCGTCCTTTTTCTTTCCAACTACCCTGACCTCTTTTTCCCTTATCTGGGCCTGAACCTTCAACTTTGTATCTTTTACGGCCTTCACGATATCCTTTGCCTTGTCCTGCGCGATGCCCTGGAGGAGCTTTGCTTCCTGCCTCACCGTATTGCCTGAGGCCGATTCCACCTTGCCATAATCAATATTCTTGATAGGCACCTTTCTCTTTATCAGCTTGCTCTCAAGAACATCGATAACCGACTTCAGCTTGAACTCGTCATCCGAAATGATGACCATTTTCTCTTCCTTCTGGTTCAACTCGATACTGCTGATGCTCCCCTTGAAATCGTAACGCTGTTTTATCTCCCTCATCGACTGGTCTACGGCGTTAAGCACCTCCGGCAGATCTATCCTGGAAACAATATCGAAAGAACTTTCGTCAGCCATTTAACTCCCCTTGATAACAATATAGTTTGCGTTGATCCATAATTCAAACAGATGCGGCCTCAATCTCTCTTGCCGAATCAGGTTTTACCGCAACGAGTTTAACATGTTTTGCGACAATATCCCTGTTGTTTACCGCGCCTAGCTTTTTGAAGAGGAAATCAAATTTTGCTTCCAGATCCCCGCGTATCGAAGCGCGAACATCTTCGGGCATCGTCCATAGCTCGTTCTTGAACGGGCCAAAACCCTTCTTCCTTGTTTTGTAGATAAACTGCTCTTCAGTCTCTCCATCCTTCCGCTCCGAAGCGCAGTTATCGCGTAGCCATCCGTATATCTTCTCCTTCATCGCGGAAGGGAGCCGGCCGTCGTCGTAGATCATGTTTTGAAATCCTGTTGCGAGGTGTATCTCGGATGTTCTCGTTTCGGGGAAGCGGTGAAACAACTCGTCCGGCAGAGTGGAAGCGCCGTGCTGGACCGCGCCTGACAATTTGTACTTTTCAATCGCCCGTTTGGAGATCGCTTCGAGAGTGTCAAAATCGAGAGCGACCTTTGCGACGCTTCCGTCGGGCATCGGCACTCCGCCGTGCGACGTACCGGTCTGCACCGACATCTTGGATATCCCCTTCATACCCTTTGGAAGGAGCTTCAGGTAACCCTCCATATAGGCATCCAGCTCTTCAACGGTAGAATTCTTGTGACCAACCTCGCCTATTTCTCCACCAACGGAGACCGTAATGCCTTTCGGCTCCAGATCGCGTATATATTTCGTAAGGTTTGCCGCCTGCGAGTAATTGTCTTCCTGCTGGGCCGGTATCCCTTTTTTGTCGAGATCTACCAGAGTGGAAGAATCGATATCTATATTGTAAAATCCCGCGTCTATCGCCTTACTGATAAGGGCCTTAACACCGTCTACCTCTTTTTCGGGATCTGCCCTGAAATTCTTGGCGTTCAGCTGGAAATGATCCCCCTGTATGAATACCGGACCTTCCCACCCCTCTTTTATAGCGGCGCTGATAATGACCGCCGCGTATTCCGCCGGCTCCTGAAACGTGTAGGCAATCTCCGATTTTGCTATCTCAAAGAGGAAGGCCCCCGATTTATTCTTTATTGCGGTTTTAAAGATCGCCCTCGCCGTGTCGTATGTGAGAGTTCTGATATTGACCGCCGGTACGGTGAAACCCTTTACCTCTCCGCTCCCCATAGCTTCATACAGCCCCTGGATAGAGGAGGAAACGACGCCGAGCCCGATGCCGATCTCCTTAATAAGGGCGCGCGTTATTCCCCGCTGTTCGTGGCTTTCATGGAATACCGCGTTGTAGACCAGTCTGTCTATCGGCTCCCCTTTGAGACCCTCCCGGTCGATGATCTTTACGGTGCCGTCGGTGTCTACGAACGGATGGAGATACTCCTCCATATCCTCAATGGATAAAAACCTCAATGCCATAACCCCTCCAATACTCAAAAAACCAACAACCGACTGTGGCCCCGACCAGTGCCTATTAAGAATATCGCCGCAAATCAGACCGATACTACTTACCGAATTACATGTCCTGATTCTAGGATGCGGTTGGCATTAGTGTCAATCTGTGACGAAAGGAATTACACCCGGTTGCGCCGGATTTTACGTCGATGAAGGATTGCGGCAAAAGGGGAGGGATCAGTATCCCACCAGACGGGACGTCTTCCTGTTCAGCACCTGCCCCATTTTCATTAGAGAATAGTGGTTCGCGCCTGTATCGATGGCGAACAGGGATCTGCTGTTCCTGATGTAGTCGTGAATTATCTCTTCCCTGAAAACCGTGCAGAGGAGCGAAAGATTCATCTTGAAATATTTTTTTGCGGTTTTTTCGACCATATTGAAATATTTTGTAGCCTCCGCCTGGTTTTCCGCCATGCTTACCACTACATACGGCTGAAAATTCTGGAGAACGGTGTTTATCTCGCGCGAAAGCTGGTTGTTACCGGAAGTAAGCTTCTCCAGAAACTCCCCTAGCGTGATATTCGAATCGGGCCTGTTGGGAAACACAAACCTGTCAAGAAGGAGCTTTACCTTTTCATCCTTTGAAAATTTGGCGTATAAAAGGCGACCGACGCAATACTTCAGAAATTCGCAAAGATTCTGAAGTGAAGTAGGTTCAGGTGAAAGGACAACAACATGCTTTTTTGCCGTCAAGAAAAGGTCAAGCGTGTTGAAGGAGGCCCCAGCGCCAAGATCGATTATCACCCTGTCGGCATCGAGGTTTTTCAGGTGGCGTATCAGCTTCGCCTTAACCGTCCACTTGAGATTTGCCATCCCGAGAAAATCGCCAGCTCCGCTTATGAGCCTCACGTTCTTATCCGGAGTGTAAAGAAGTATATCTTCAAGCGATTGAACGCGCCCAAGGAGGAAATCTATGAGGCCATACTGGGGATAATTCATCCCGACGAGGGTGTGAAGATTTGCCCCCCCGAGGTCGCCATCCACCAGCACCGTTTTCTTATCCGCTAATGAAAAGGCCCGTGCAAGAAGAATGGAGGTTACAGATTTCCCTACGCCACCTTTACCTCCGGCTACCGCAAAAATCTCTGGTTTCATAGGTGCCTAAAATTCCTCTCTTTTCCAATCCATTTTCTACCAGTATAGCCAAAACCCATTATATTTCCTAAATTTTGCAAATTTTGTTGCAGAACCTGTTTCAGCAAGTCACACAAGATAATTGTTACATTCCCTCCCACCTTTCCTGATAATGACAACTTCAGGAAAAGGCAAAGAGTTATCCACAGGTTCTTATCGCCTTTTTTTATCCCAGGGAAAAGGGTAAATCGGCGACATTTAACCGCATTACCCAAAATGCGTGTAAAATCAGCTATATGAGAGATTTTTTTATTCTGACGAACCTTAAAAGAACGTCACTTCGCAATACTTTCCGGTTTGCCGACAGGGAGGCAATTCGCGGCTGGCTCCTCCTGTCTGTGATGGGAATCCTCTTTTTTATATTCGATTACTGGTTTTTTAAAAGAATCATCGACTATATCGTCACCCTCCCGCTGAACCTTGAAGACATCATGATTCCGCAATTCCTTATGGTTATATGCCTTACTTTCTTTTCCATGCTTGTTTTCTCGAACATTATCGCCTCTATCAGCAATTTCTATCTCTCCAGCGACATAGATCTACTGATCTCCTCCCCCATTGATATCAGGGGGATTTACGCTTCCCGCTTCCTTCAGACATCCCTGAACAGCTCCCTTATTTTCTTCATATTCGGGATTCCTATATTCCTCTCCCTTGGCGGGTCTTATTCATCCGGATGGCTCTACTACATCGGGATGGTTTTCAGTTTCATTCCGTTTATCATCATCCCTGCCGGCATCGGGGTTACCTTTACTGTGCTACTTATGCGTTTTTTCCCTGCAAAAAAAACTCACCAGTTCCTGACGATAATCGGGCTTGTATTCATGGGGGGACTGGTGATGTTTTTCCGTTTCCTGCAGCCGGAAAAATTCATCGGAGAGGAGATACCGGAACACCTCATCCAGCAATACGTTGAAAACCTCAAGGTGCCGGCCTACTGGTTCCTTCCAAGCACATGGACCGCCAGGGGGATTGAAGCAGGGATAAGGATGAATTTTGACGACATGGCGCTTTGGACTGTTGTGTCATGGCTAGCAGCAATAGCCATTACCCTTTTCAATATCACGATAGTGTCTAAAACATACTACAAGGGGTGGGCAATATCCCACGCAGGGAGAGGGACGCAAACCGCCAAACCGAAAAGGGAGTTCTATCGGGTACTGGAATCGTTCTTCAAATTCCTCCCATCCCCCCTCAAGGCGGTGTTGCTTAAGGACTTGAGGGTATTCTTCCGCGATCCGGCCCAGTGGTCGCAGATTTTCATGCTCTTGGCGCTTGTCATAGTCTACATATTCAATATAAGGAGCCTCCCCATGGATACGCTCTTCATAAAGAATTTTGTCTCCGTCATGAATATCGCCCTTTCAGGGGTGGTGATCGCCGCGGTCGGCGTTCGCTTTGTCTTCACCACCACCTCCGTAGAGGGGGCCTCGTTCTGGCTTTTGAAATCGGGACCTATCGATTTCGGCCAATTCCTCTGGGGAAAATTTTTCTTTTACCTCATCCCTCTACTCATCCTTTCTGAAACATTGATAGTCCTCTCCAATCTTTTTCTCGATGTCGACAGCTATCTGATGATGTTGTCCGCCGGAGGGATTTTCCTTATAACCATCGGCTTGACCGGCCTGGGTGTAGGGCTTGGCGCACTCTATCCGGTGTTCAGGTACGAAAACATAGCCGAGCTAGCCACTTCGACGGGAGCTATCTACTACATGCTTATAAGCCTCTGCTATATAGTCGCTGAGGTGATGCTCGGAGCAAGACCGATATGGGCTTATTTTTCAGAAAAGTTCCTCGCAAAGGAGGTTGGAGGGGTGGAAATATATATCTTCTTTGCTATCGCGGCCCTCCTTACGATTGCCGTCACAACGATTCCGATAAGAATGGGGATAAGGTCGCTAAACCGGGATCAGGCCATCTTCTGATCTCTATTTTATGGGCCTTCTGTCTTGTTTTATTACATCTCTTATTACTTGTAACACTTATGTGCGCCTTTTATATTGTCATATTTATTGACATTTTATTTTCCAATTGCTATATTAAAACCAAGGATAAAAAAGAGGATTAGTCGGAACTATTTTTCCAAATGTAACTGAACTTTCCGAGAGGTGAAAATTGGCAATCACGAAAAATTCTGCAAGTCTCATGGAATTCGTAGCCCATTGTCTGCATAACGCCGAATCGGTCAAAATCGAACTGGATGAGAACCTGTATAGCGGCACTGTTGAAAGATGGAAAATCGGTCAATTTATAGTTTTTAAAACCAGCAATATCGACAATTCTCTGGTTGGCATACCTGCCGGATTTTCAGGGCTGAAGCTGAAGGTCATCGGCAAGAGCGGCGCCGTTCGAAACTTCACTACCAAAATATTGAAAAAGAAACTCCCGCTGATCATGCTCAGCTTCCCAGCCAGTGAAATAGAAAAGGTAGACAGGGAATTTGAACGGGTGTATGTCCAGCTCGACACTCCGGTTATATTGACCAAAAGAATTGGAGATATTCTCCCTGATGAAACAACGCATGTCGGCACCATCACAAACATAAGCAAGGGGGGGTGCGCAATCTCAACTCAGCTAGGACTGCATAAGGGGGATAAAATAAACTTCTTTATGGAAGTTTCCAGCACATCCGGCAAGAAGAGTCTCGACCTTTTGGGCATTGTGCGCGGAGTTCAAAAGTACGATAACGGCACCGCCTCATATGGCATCGAATACCAAAAGCTGAACCGCGAAACTAAAAATGAAATCGACACATTCATGGACAGAAGATTGGGGATGCTTTCGCAAAACATCATCAGTTCCGAAGAAGCCGGGGTCCTGGAAAAATTGAAAGCACTGCATCAAAAGGAGCTTGAACAGATGATCGAGCCGGAATTTCATATTAGAAAATAATCTGCTCAGCGAAACATAACCACATCTTCGTTGCTGCTTCCCGCGCAACCGTGGATCAGCAACCCCTCCCACTGCGAAATGTTGCACTAATTAATTTTTTCTAATACACTTTACCCGGTTGGTTACTGCCTTGCCTGTTCCCTTTATCGAAATTACAGAAGTTGGTGGCAAAAATGGGAAGAAAAACCCGCCGGTATTCACTGCCGGTTTTAGTTGGTTCGCTGTTGATAACATTCGCGATATCCCTCTTCACCCGCCACCACATTATCACCGAGGCGGCCGACAAATATGACGCCGAAGTCAAAGAATCCCTATCATCCATAGAGGAGAGGCTGAACATATATATGGAGGTTATCCGCGGCGCACGCGCCCTATATGACGCTGACAACAGCGTAAGCAGGGGGGAATGGAACCGGTATTACAACTCGATCGAAATTTCAAAACGGTATCCGGGAATCCGGGCAATACAATTATCCAGATTCATCCGTCACGCGGATAAGGAAAAGTTCATTCAACGGGTGAAGAGCGACAGAAGCGTGAAAGCGGAAGGGTATCCAGATTTCAAAATCGAGCCTGCCGGCGAGAGGGAATATTATGTCGTCGTAGACTACAACGAACCGTTTGAGCAAAACGCGCTGGCTCATGGGTTTGACGCCGCGTACGGGCAAGAAAGGAAACCGGTTATTGAAGCTGCCCGGGACACCGGCGCGATGACCCTGACTGGAAAACTTGATCTCCTTTATGGAATACCAGGTCTCGTAATGCATTTTCCAATATACAAAAATGAACTCCCCCGAAACAGCGTTTCAGAGAGAAGAGAAGCTCTTGAAGGATTTGTGTCGGGTGTTTTCAACATCTCTGATCTGATGAAAGGGATGCTTGGAAACCGTCTGGAGAGGAAGATTCACTTTCAGCTGTTCGACCTAGGCCCCGCCAATGCCAACAAAGAACAGCCTGGTGAAAGCGGCAAAATATTGCTGTACAGCAATGGGGAAGAAGCCGGATACCAAAACAGCTCCGATTTTGAAAAGCTTGTATTCACAAACACAATGGAGATCGGCGGGAGAACATGGCAATCGGTTTTCCAGCCGAAGGAAGACCTCTCCCCGAATTTCTACACAAACTCGGCCTTGCTGGTGCTTATTGGCGGGGTATTCATCAGCATGCTTCTTTACATGTTTGTCGAATCCCTTGAAAAGAAGGGGGTGGCGGAGGCGCTTTCAGTATTGTCGGAAAAGCGTTTTTATGACATCGTTGAGAACTCCAACGAAATGATATGGGAATTGGATGCGGAGGGAAAATACACATACGTCAGCCCTGTGATCGAAAAACTGCTCGGGTATAAACCGGCTGAGCTTACGGGAAATCACTACCTTAATTTTTTCGAGGGGGATACCAATTCCGGATTTAAAAAGACTGTCGAAAAGAATTTCCAAACACAAACTCCCTTCAGGTCTTTTGTAGCTCGGCATCTCAGCAAGAAAGGGCATATCGTCTATCTTGAATTCAGCGGCGTCCCGGTGACGGATAAGCAAGGCGCATTCCTCGGCTACAGAGGCTCTGCCCGTGACGTTACCAAGATCAAAAATGCCGTGAAGGAGATGCGAAAAGCCCGTGATTCCGCGGAAGAGGCAAACAGGTTTAAATCGGAATTCCTTGCAAATATCAGCCATGAGCTCAATACGCCTCTCAACAGCATTATCGGCTTTTCAAACCTCCTCTCAAAAACTGAACTTGACGAACGCCAAAGGAAATTTTCAGACATGATAAAGGGCTCCTCCGCCAAACTCCTCTCACTTATAAACGAGATATTGGAGCTGTCGAATTCGGAATTCGGAGAATCCTACATTTCGGAAAGCGAATTCAACCTCATGGATTTAATTGATTCAAACATTGCAGGCGTCGAAAAGGAACTGCTGAACAAAAAGATCCAGATGGAAATAAGCATAGGCGAAAACACACCAACCCTGCTAAAAGGGGACGCCGGGAAACTAAGCCGCATTATCAAAATGATACTTTCAAACGCGGTAAAGTTCACCGAAACAGGAAGGATCGTTTTCATGGCCGAATTACACGAAAAAAACGGAAAATCGGCAAAATATCATTTTGCCATCAAGGATTCCGGCATCGGAATTCCCGAAGATAAAAAGGATGCCATCTTCCAGGCCTTCAAGCAGGTCGATGGTTCCATAACTAGAAAATTCGGCGGTATCGGCATAGGGCTTGCCACATCAAAAAGGCTGATAGAGATCATGGGGGGAGAAATCTGGTTCGAGAGTCAGGAAGGGATTGGCAGCACCTTCCATTTTATTTGCCCTCTGTCCATTATCAGTTCCTGAAAACTGCCGGAAACAGCTTACCCTCGCTAGGTCTTGCTACAAACTATCCTGTTCCTTCCTTCCCGTTTTGCCTTGACCAGCGCCTTGTCGGCTTCCTTGATCTGGCTATAGGAAGATACCTTTTCGCTTGGATGGTCGCTCGCGCAGCCGATAGACACGGAAACATAACTTGATACTTTCGAAAGCTTATGCTCGATCTTCATGGCCTCAATGGCGCCATGGGCATCTTTTGCCATCTTTTCCGCGTCCTTTGGCTCTATCTCGGGAAGGATTATCGCGAATTGATCCGCGCTATATCTGGAAACCAGGTCGGCGGGCCGTTGGGCGATCTTTGCCAATCTTTGTCCAATTTTTCGAAGACATGTATCAGCTTCCTGCATTCCGTACGCATCGTTATACGCCCGGAAATAATCAATATCTATCAAAATGATCGAGAACAGTTTTTTATCCCTTGCGCATCTTTTCCACTCTCTCTCGAACAGTTCATCAAAGTGCATCCTGTTTGACAGACCTGTAAGCGAATCAATTCGCGAAAGCCTCTCAAGTTCCCTGTTGGACTGCGATAATTTCCGCGTGGCCTCTTCCAGTTCCTTTTCCCTCGCCTTGCGCAAATCCATCTCCCGCTTTAATTTCAGCACTGAATTTACCCTTGCGATAAACTCGACCTTGTTAAAAGGTTTCTCGAGAAAATCTATCGCCCCTGCATCGAACGCCGGCTGGAGAGATTCCTCCTTCCCCATAGCCGTGACAACTACTATCGGCAGGTCCCGGAATGCGTCGATGCTTTTTATTTTTTTGCAGGCTTCAATACCGTCAACCATGGGGAGATGTATATCGAGAAGAATCAGGTCAATATCTTTTACCACCTTGCCATTTCTGCTGATCCCTAGAATTCCGAACGCCTCTTCCGCAGAACCGGCTCTTACCAATTCGATCCCTCCGATCTTGTCGATAATCGCTTCAAAAAGTTCCAAGTCGTGCTGCGAATCATCTACTGCTAAAATTTTCACATCTTCCCCGCTATATATAGTTGCATATTCCTGCTCAAAACATTACACAATCATTCACATTTTCCAGGCTGTATTATTACCATCCCGCATAAAGATTCTATTACAAATGAATTGGTTTTCCATTATTTTTTCATTCTGGAATCCTGAACTACCCCCGCCCTTTCTCATAGATCTCATCACATCGGCGCGTGGTCGAAGGAATTATTAGGACCGGCAAAACATATTTATATTATGATGTCGATATGATCTGGATAAAGTTCCTGCTTGCCGCACTCGTTATTACGATATCGGGCACCATCCTGACGGTATATTCCGAAAAGATGGGGGAGAAGCTGAACATCTCAGGGGCCTTTATCGGCCTTATATTTCTTTCAATCGTAAGCTCGCTTCCCGAACTCGGCACAACCTATTCCGTCATCGCCTATCTTGGCAAACCGGATCTCGCCGCGGGGAATATTTTCGGATCCAACACCTTCAATATGCTGATACTTGCAATTCTCGATTTCCTGCTTGGAACAACATCCATCTACGCCATTTCGAAAGCGCGCCATCAGAAAAGCATATCCCTTTCCGTTACCATGACGGTTGTCAGCATGACCGCGATCGCCATGCATGGTTTCGGTGTTTACTTCGGCCTCGCGCTGGACAGCTTTCTCCTGCTTTTGATCTACGGCGTTGGAGTATTCCTCCTTTTTGCCCAGGAGAGGGAAGGAACAGCCGGAGAAAAAAAAACCAATAACAGATCTGCCTGGGTCGAAATAGCTGTCGTTGTGGCAAGCGGAGCAGTTGTTGTCGCCTCCGGCTACTGGCTTGCGTTGATATCGGACGACATAGAAAAAGTCACCGGGCTTGGCCAGTCGTTCATTGGATACATCTTCCTGGCAGTGACTACCAGCCTCCCCGAACTGGTCATCGCCATCGTTTCGCTCAGACTAAATGCTGTGGACATGGCGATTGGGAACACCATAGGAAGCTGTTTTTTCAATATTTTGATGTTTTCTATTGTTGATCCTTTCTACTCAAATCCGATTTTCCAGGATATTTCGATGGCAAATCTGTATCCGGCAGGCATATCCCTGGCCATGATATTGCTGGTTTCGATATCGCTGGCGATGAGCAAGCGCGGCTTTGGGACAAATTTTTCAAAATATATCCTTTTGGCTCTTTACATTATTGGAAGCGGTTTTGTATATTTCACAGCGTAAGCCGGTATTTTCAAAACAGGCGGGAGAGTGAGAATGAGACGGATACTGTTTTCATTATTGATGTTGTGTGCTATGACCGCCATTTCCGCGTGCCCTCAAAACGGCGGCGGTGAAAAACCGGAAGGAAAGCCCGAAATAAAGAAGGAAGAAAAACCTGTTGAACCAAAAACAGACCTGGGGAAGGAGCTTTACGACACAAACTACAACGACCCCCAGCGACTTCTGAACGCCAGACAGCTGGCGGTAAAGAACATGTACGAAACCAAGGAGAAACATGACCAGGAAGCCACTACCGAATCAGAAGAAGTTAAGCAAAAAGCGATCAGGGAAAATGCTATTAAAAAATGGATGGAGCGGGTTGACTGACCATTACTGAATATAAATCCACCGGCAACTACTCTGTTGCTTTTACCTCACATCCACAGCCCCCTGAAAATTCCGGGCTTCTCGCCGCCTGAAAGGTATCCCACCCCTCCTTTCCGATAAGAAGAGACAGCACTAACCCCGCGACTGAATCCGCCCACCATAACTCCGGCACGACCAGATACAGGAGGCTTCCGGCAAAAAGAATGACCGAAAGCTTGATGCACGCCATGGAACACGCCGCGTCCTTCATCATCGTTGCGCTGTTAAGGGCCAGTGCAACGACCCTCTTCTCGTACCATAAAAAATACATGAAACTCAAACTGAGAGAAGCGACTATGAACCCGGGTAATGTTGATATCGGATATTCCACATTGACAAGCTTGTATATCGAGCCTGCAAAGGTCACCAACGCGAGAAGCAGGAAGAGGATTGAAATACCGGTAGTCGCTATCCTCTCCTTTTTCAGCTCAAGCACGGCAGTAGCATTCACGCCTGCAGATTCTGAACGGAACCTCCAAAGCACCAGCGTTGCCGAGCCTACTTCAATAAAACTGTCCAATCCGAAACCGGCAAGCGCGATCGACTCCTTGGAAATCCCGAAATAGACCGAAACCAGACCTTCAATAATGTTATAGCTGATGGTCAGCCACGAAAGCAGAACCGCTTTCTTTATGAATCTGCCGGTTGCTTCACTGTTTGGGCCTGTGCTCGCGCCACTTGGGCTATCATTCATCTCTTGATTATGACAGATTTCCCGGCAAGCCCCTATCCAAACCAGAGAAAAAGGGAGATCAGGAGAAACGGTACCCATGAGAGGTATCTCCCGCGGATACCAAAGAGGATCAGTAAAAAACATGCAGAGAAGGTGATTCGCAAAATTTCCAAAACCTGGTCATGTATCTCAGCTCTCGGGATAGTCGCGTAATGAAAAAGTATCGCCGCGATCCCCAGCATGAATAACGTGGAAAGGTGCCAGGTAAATCTGACTATCAGCCTTGCCATCTCCCGGTTCCCCATCAGCGGGGGGAGGCCGTCTTTCAAGAAAAGCGGGATAAGTATCTTTTTTTCGCCGTAATATGAATGGGAGAATCCCATAAGGACTATCAAACTGCCGGCGCATACCAGGTAATAATTCATCGAACAATCCCTAAAAGATCACAACAACCTTAAAAACTGTACACCGTCCCGATATTTCGGCGGACTGAGCGACAGCGCCGTTACACGCAACGACGTGCTTATTCACGATTTTTCCTCAAACTCCCTGCGTTTAACCGTCGGGAAGTTCCACCTTCCGTTTTTCCCTGTCCGGCTGGTACCTGAAAAGAATTACCACGTTCCCTATAGAGCCGATTATTTCCGAGGAGGTCTTCCCGCTGATTATTTTTGTGAGCTCTTTTTTCTCGTCCTTGAAATCGTCGAACTTTATCTTTATAAGCTCGTGCCTTTCAAGCTCTTCGTCGACCGCCGCCAGCAGATTGTCGGTCACACCCTTTGTACCTACCTGCACAAGAGGGTCCAGATGATGGGCTAGCGCCTTAAGATGCTTCCTTTGACGGCTTGAAAGTTTTTCCATTATTCCTCCAGCCGGTATTCTATGTATATTCAGGCAGAAAGCCAAGCTCTCCATTTAAAGAAGGCCCGGCATTGAAGCTTTTTCGAACCGGCAGAACATCCACTCATCTCCTGAAATTTTCCTTTGACATTAGTCGCATAGCTTACTATTATCACCCGCACATATCACCAACATTGCATAACAGGAGGAAGCGAACATGTTAAGGAAACAGCTTTTGACAATACTGGCCGCCGTGGCGGTACTTCTCCCCTTTTCGGTCAGCGATGCGGCTGAGAAGGAAATTTTCGAATCGGGCGACCACTGCGTAGCCTACAAGGCCGGGAAAAAAATGTTCTTTTCCATGAATGTGGAGGTAATAGGGAAGAACTGCTCCGCCGACGCGGCACTTGAATGGAGCGCCAATTCAAAAAGCGCGGTTATTAAAGTAGTAATCCCGGTTGACAAATTCGACTCCAAAAGCATCGGGCCGAGGGACGAGCATGTGGCCGAAATACTCGGTGGAAAAGGGCTCACCCCGATGATCTTCACCAGCGCCTCGATAGACAGGGAAACCTTCGAAGCTCTTGCAAAAGACGGAAAGACCGATATTCAGGGGACGCTGAAAATAGACGGAAAGGATAAGGACGTAACCTTCTCTGTATGGGTTACAGGATCGGGCAATGGCAAAGTCGTACAGGCAAGCCTATCCACCTCCTTCACCACACTTAATGTCGTTGTCCCCCCTGCCGGTCCCGGCGGCATGATGGCAAATCCTGACGACGCACTGGAACTCCACGCCCATCTCCTTCTCGAAAGGATTTCCGGCATCGAAGCCCTCAACATGCAAACCGCGACGGGCAATGCCAGGTAATATCCCGGGAGTACTAAACGACAAACTTCCGTTCAACGTATACCGCCTCGCCCAGCTCTTCAGGCAGGAGCTGATAAGGACACTCAAGGATCATAAAATGACGCCGGAGCAGTGGCAGATACTTGTCACTCTCTGGTCGTCGGAAAAAGAGCTGAACCAGCAGGAGATATCCCACCTTACGCTGAAGGAGAAGCAGACCGTATCCAGGATTGTCCAGAGGCTTGAGCGTGACGGATGGATAACGCGTGAGCTGGATCCAGGCGACGCGCGCTCCTTCATAATCCGCTTGACCCCGTGGGCAAGGAAACAGAAGGACGAAGTCGTAAACCTCCTCTACTCCCGTTTCTTTACCATGATAAACGAGGCAATAACGAAGCAGGAGCAGGAAACACTTCTCAGGCTCTGCAAAAAACTCCGCAGAAAATTCAACGACCCGGCTTGAACCGGGATCATCTTTTTCCCTGCTTTTCCATCCTGAAGCTGTTCACATGCTGGTGGGCGAGGCGTGTCGGCTCCGGAAGCCTGTACCGCGTCAGGCATACCTCCACAAGCCGGACGCTGGATCCAATATCCATCAAATGCCCCGGTGATACATAAAGAGGTTTTACCCCTGTGCGAGTTCGCAATACCGCTCCGGCTCCCTCCCCGTTCACTCTAAGCTCGCTCCACTCCATTCTTTCATTACCTACGGCGTCAAATTCCCCAACTAGAAGATTCTTCGCGCACCCGACGGTTGGGAGCTCCAGGAAAAGACCGAGATGTGACGCGAGTCCGAGTCCGCGCGGATGGGCGATCCCATGCCCGTCGCAAATCACAGCGTCGGGGGTGTTGTTCAATTTCTCAAATGCCTTGCACAATACGGGCACTTCCCTGAACGCTAAAAATCCCGGCAGATACGGGAACTCCGCTTTAAGCACTGCGGATCGGGACTCGATTATTTCCATTTCGGGAATTCGAAGAACTACCACCGAGGCGTATAAACGGTCGTCCCCTTTCTTCGAGGATATGTCCGCCCCGGCAACAAGCCGGATTTTTCTCTCTGGAGGAATGAACTTCAGAGTCGCCGCGAGTTTTTTCTGGATTGCCGACGCTTCGTTGTATCCGACGTTCCATTGATGCAGGTAATTTATTTTCAAAACCGCCTTCCTTGCAGAAGCTGAAGAAGAGCGCACACCTTCGACGATGCGCCAGCGTCATGGACGGACGGTTGCAGAATATACCCGCTACTGCGGTTTCATTGCCCTAGGGACAGCTTCCTTGCACCTGCCATCCTTCGCGTTATCCTCAGCCGTCTTTATGGAAGCCCTCGCTTCGATATACTCTCCATGCATGATGAGCGAAGCGGCGTACAGAAGTTTCTTCTTCACAGCTTCCTCATCTTCGGAATCACACGCCCCCTTTTTGACCGCCATTACCTGTTGCGACCACCTGTCCCGCATCTCCATATCGTCATAGGCCTGCGCCGACTGGGACAAAAGAACAACCAGCGCGCATAGAAGAAAAACTCTCATCTGTATACTCCTGTAATTTTTCACAAACCCAGTTGCTACAATAAATTATTGTAATCCCGCTTTCAAGCCCCGCCTTTTCCGAACGCCCCCCTCCGCTGTGATGCCGCTAGAGCACGAAGCCCTTTACGACCGCGAAGTGCAACGCGCTTTGGCATCAACGGTTTAAATATAGGTCCAGGTTCCGTTATTCTGCATACAGTATTCGATAGCGCCCGACAGACCCCATGGGTGGTTAGCGTAAAAATATCTCCTCACGTACTGATCGCCTGTATAGCGGCGGGCGCAATAACCTATCGGACTTGTTTGCGGACATCCAAGTCTTATCCAGTTGCCGTTCTGCTGACCGCAGTTGTCAATCAGATATTGCGCTTCGCTGTGGTAGTACCCGGCTGTGCTTGAATACTCATAACATTGGTAATCTGCCGCATGGTCGCACCCTCCAGCTATCTTCCGTCCGTCGCTGTCGAAATTGTTCGGATCAGGCGTTAGATCCTCCTCCTGCGGCTGCATCGCAATGACGGTCAATGCCTCAAGCGGCTGGCCGGGTCCGCAACCGGCGGAGCTGAATATGAAGAAGAGAAAAACAGCGGAAATAAACAACCTTCTTATCACGGCAAAAACATGCATATCATCTTCTCGGTAATTTCCAGAACAAACTGAACCCTGCCCGGCAATTCGATAACAGGCGGCTGGGAAAAACTCTGCGATCATTATATATAGATTCCGCATCAGGCGTACCCTCTCTGCTTCACAAAGATGATAAATATTCCCTATTCAAGTTGTGCGCCTGCCAATGGTTCCAATATACTATAGTCAGGAAGGGAGATAAGGAAAAAGACCCCCTATCAAGGAAGTGATATCTTATGGAAAGCGCCTCCATTCCTGCACGGTTTTCGCAGTTTTTTATTTTCGCTCTATTCTTGATTATCCTCGTTTTTCCTCATGCATCAATCGCAAAAGAGCCGGGAGAGCATGGATATTCAGCGTACTCCAGCCGATCAAACGCGTCCAGCATTCCATACGAAACCCCGTATTACATGATATCGATAGGGGCAAATCCCAAAAGCCTGATCATCTATACCGGCGACCTTGAAAAGAGGGGGGAATTCGGCACCGATAGCGGTTTCGGAATGGAGGTCGGGAGATACGGCGTCACCAGCTATTTCGGCTCCGCGTTTGGAATCCCTACCTATTCATCGATCTCGATCGTGCTTTCCTATTTCAGCACCGATACCCAGGTGCTGAAGGATGTATCCAGAAATGTTTTTAAATCCTCAAATGTAGGAACCTCCGCGGAATCGGCCGTACTTAGCTATATCCCGACCCTCTTCATACCGTGGAGGCCGGGAGGAAGCAGGGGGCCGATAATCCGGTTCGGAGCAGGCACAGGACCCGGACTGCAGTATATGAACGGGGATGCCTATGTAACGACTGAATTTACCGAACAGACCGTTGCCAACAGTGAACGGATAAATTTCAGCGGCTTGGGAGCGGCCATTAACGTGATCGTGTATACCGAATGCCGTTTCTCCCCTCACTCAAGCGGGGTGATCTTGCGATTATCGATCGAATCAAGCATCGGTTTCGACGCAAAATACACTTATGATGTCACCCAGTCGGCCCTCGCTATCGGTTACGCCTTTTAAACAATTAAAGTCGGCCTGTACCCATGATCAATACTTAGGAACGTCACTCCCCCGTTGCGCGCATTTGGCATCACGCCGAACAGCCGACTGAAACGTCAAATCTCAAAAATGCGGCGGTAACTGTCCCAGTAAGAGAATCCGAGGAATCCTTCAAGCGCGCCCAGGACTATGGCAATCGGCATACCGCCAGTGTCGAGGAACACATGGAACAGAATAATGTTCAGAACAATCGGCGCAAGGGCGAAAATGGCCAGGGGAACGAAGAAGCCGACCATCAAAAGCGCGCCTCCTATAAGCTCGATAAGTTTGATGAGCGTCATCAGGTATCCGGTTGCGCCGAGGCTCATTAAAAAGGTCTTCCCTTTAAGCCCCATGGACGGCATATCAAAAAAATGAAAAAAATAATTTGAACTTGCAACCACAAAGATAAGACCGAGCACAACACGCGCCGCAATTACAAGATTCTTGAACATTTTGCTACCCCCATGAAATGAAATTTGTAAAACCTTTTTGGATGAAGGCTTCTATAAAAAACGCCTTCACATGAAAATTATATGACACTCTCTTCGGCATTCCAAATCTACGCCGACAGTTTAAAAATAATGTTATTATTTAATAGTCGATAAAACAATCTTTTCAAAGGAGGGACCATGTCTGGAAGCGCATATAAAGTGATAGAGATCATAGGAACTCATTCGGAATCGTGGGAAAAAGCCGCTAGTACCGCTATTGAAAGAGCCAGCAAAAGCCTGTCCGACCTCAGGATCGCGGAAGTGGTACAGCAGGATATAAAGATTGAAGACGGCAAACCTGTCGCGTATCGCACCCGTCTCCGTCTTTCCTTCAAATACAGGGATTAGGAATACGGTTTTCGGGAACTGGTTCTCCTGAAGGGAAAGGTAAATCCCTTCAGGAAGCTCTCCCCGGCAGAATGCAGAGCGCATTATCAGCCGAGGTATTCCGATTCCGGATCATGGTTTCTGTACCGCTCAGTCGCGAGCGGATGGTTTTTTGTCGCATAACAGTAAGGACAGTCATGAATGCATGTATCGTTCGCCCCGATATCCCTGCTGACCGCGCATTTGCAAAACTTCCTCTGCCCCGGATCCTTCTTTTGCGAAACATTAATATCCCACAGGCCGTTTATCAGTTCCGCATCTATGCACCGACCGGCCTTGACCCCCGCGTCTCCGTAGTCAGCCCCGGACGCGCATGAAAATATCTCCATCCCGCGCATAGAAGCCGTTTCAGCCATGGAGCGAAGGAGCGAATCCGTTTCGGCTTTGCCAGCCGCGCCCGTATCAAATTCGTATTTCCCAGGCTCCAGTTTCGCAAGGTTGCTTAAGGTCTTTCGGTAATACTCCACAAGACTTACCATCACGCGCGCCGTACTCCCTTCAAGCTCACCGGAAAGCTCGGCAAATTTCATTCGATGATGATCCCATCCGGTCTTGCTTGAGATGATTATCGGATCATATCTCCATATGACCCGCTCCCGCCCGAGTATGCCTGAAAGTATTTTGAAGGTTTCCAGGCGAGCCTTCAAGGGGGGGATGTTCGCCTCTAGCTCTTTTGGATAGTCATTCAGCGTGAAGAGAAAATAGTACCTGTACCCTGAATCATCGAGCATGGGGAGAAACGGCATCATCGGCTCCGGATTTTTGCTCCAGAAGACAAAGACGTCCACATCCTCCGGCTTCAGCGATACCTTGTAAACCTGCGAGGGGTTATACGGATTTTTCGTAACGCAGTAGCCGCTCCTTATCCTGTTAAAGAACCATTTCGAATAAAAAGCCGGGATATCTGTCCTTCGGCTTGCGCTTATGATCATCCTCACATGATATAGCGAAGTTGCCGGGAGCGATATGCAGGAAAATTAATGGGAACTGTTCAATTCACTCTCGATTTTCTGCATTACGGCATGCAGTTCGGCCTTCTGTATAGGCTTGGTGAGATAATGGTTCGCCCCGCATTTCAACGCCTCCTCCATGTCCTTCTTCTCCTCGTTTCCGCTCACCATTACGATCGGAATATTCCGGAGGTAGTCCCGCTCCCTTATCTTTTTGCATACCGACAAGCCGTCTATCTTCGGCATTACCACGTCGAGCATTATTACATCTATGTCGGTCGATGTTGTCCCCTTATCCCTCATGCCGAGGATCTGGAACGCCTCCATGGCTGATTCCGCCATGACAATATCCTTGTAACCGCCGAGGTTCAACAGACGCTCGATAAAAACCCTGATTGTGCTTGAGTCGTCCACTATGAGAATTTTCATTTCAGCCCTCTTTGAAAAGTCGTTTATCTGCTCGCGAATGTCTTTACTGCCCAGTTTAACAAACTTTTCACGAAAAATTAATAAACCGGCTCCTACGCCCGATATGTTCACTCCATTTTGGTACGGTAATCCCACATTTGAATATCATCAGGCATCACGAGGTCATTTTGTTCTAAAATAACCCGCATATGAGCGATATATACAAATACCTGCCGAAGGAGGAACTGGCCGGACTCCTTGCCAGGTTTACCGGAATCGCCGGGATGGATTTTTCAATCCTGCCGACTGACGACGAAAATCCGATCATTGGGGCGGAAATAAACGAGAATGCAATAAATATCTACGAATCCGACATAAACGTGGAGTCTTTCAAGGTCGCAACACTGTACGCTCATTCCCCCGCAAAGCCCGATGAAAAGCTGAAAGATGCCGCCGCTCTGCTTAAAAAACTTATCGAGGAAAAGATATCCGACAGGGTAACAATAGGGAACCTTGAGCAAAAATCCAGAATAGACAAGATATCCTCCGGTAAGCCCGGCAAAAAGGTCATAAAACACGAAGGCTCGCGGAGCGGAGAGCTGGTGGAATGCACAATCCTTGTATCAACGATATGCGATTTCAACAGCTCGGTGACAGGACAGAAACCGGAAAACATCATAAACATACTGAGCGAATATTTTTCCGTAATGCCGGAGGTTATCTCGAAGAATGGCGGAAACGTAAACAAATTCCTCGGCGACGGCGTCATGGCGGTATTCGGAGCCCCCTCATTCATGCCGGAGAGTCACATAAACGCTATAGCCTCCGCTCTTGAGATGCACCAGGCGTTCAACAGGCTTAAAAGGATGTGGGTTGAAAAAGGCCTCCCCCCGTTCGACCACAAGGTCGGGATATGCACCGGGACGGTTATCGCGGGAAACGTAAGCTCTCCCGATATCGACGTGTATACCCTCGTGGGGGATCCGATCCAGATAAGCGTGAGAATTCTTTCGAATGCCAGTCCGAATTCCACGGTAATCTCGCACTCCACTTTTGAAAAGGTCGGGCCTCAGGTGCGCGCTCAGGCGCTTCAGCCGATAAGCATTCCCGGCATCGCGGGGATAGTAAGGCCGTACGAGATATTCGCGCTCAAACCGCTACAGATATTCGAGAACTCGCTCCGCAAATTCGAACGGTATGAAGTAGCCCTCCCGGTTACGCTTCAGAAAACCGGCTCCGCCGGAACTTCCGAGGGGACAATGATAAACCTCAGCCTCGGCGGTGTACTCTTTACATCCGAAACCGATTTCAAATCGGACAGCAAGGTGACCATCAGCTTCCCTATCGAAGTAAAGGATCTGACCGTGACCGCTTCCGGAAAGGTGGTTTACAGAAAGGATTTCAAGGACCCGGTAGGGAACGTCTACTATCATATCGGTATCGAGTTCGACAAGTCCGTAGATAAACATCTCAAAGCGCTTGGCGAATTCCTGGAGAAGCTCTAGACCACAATTTCCGGAAAAGGGGCAAACCACCCATGCCCCCTGCTTTTGCGTAAAAGTGCAAGGAATGGCTGAGGAATAACTCACGGTAAACGGAAGCTTATGCAGATACCCGTGTTTGCATATCGAAGATGAATTTTAGTTTCTGCGGAAGGCGGATTGCTACTTTGACGTCATCTTCCAGACGCCATCCCAGTCGGCAACATTCTCAGCCTTAAGATGTTCGCACCGCTCTATATAGGTTTCCGACAGCTTGTCGCCGGGATTCAGCGTGAGCACCTTCCGGAATTTTTCGATCGCCTTCTCCCAGTTACCCCCTTTGTAATCCTTTCTCCCCTCGTTGAAATATCCGACCACTTCCATCAGGTTGGGGAACGACTTGTCGTCGTAGTAATCGAGCACCTCGTAGATCTCGACCGGTTTGGTCTTACCTTTCACCACCACGTCGTCGATGGACCTCACCCTGTAAGTCCCTTTCAGTTTTTTATATGTGTTCTCGCTTATGATGATGCGCGCGGAGTACTGCTTGCACGCGCTCTCGAGCCTCGCCGCGAGATTCACGCCATCCCCTATCATCGTGTAGTCCACCCTCTTCGGCGAGCCGATATTTCCCGATACGACATTGTCGGTATTCAATCCTATCCCCATATCGATAGGCTTTTGTCCCTGGCTTATCCTTTTCTGGTTCCACTCCTGCATGTCGACTATCATCGAGATGGCGGCACGAACCCCCCTGTCCTCATCATCGTCGCGCGCAACCGGTATTCCAAACGCCGCCATGATGGCGTCACCGATAAATTTATCCAGCATCCCCCCCTGCCTTGAGATGGCGTCTACCATTATCGTGAAGTATTCGTTCAGCAGGGCTACAGTCCCCTGCGCCCCCAGCTCTTCGGTGATGGTGGTAAAGCCCCTAACGTCCGAAAAAAGAACAGTGGCAACGGTGCTCACGCCGCCTAGGATATCCTGCCCGCCGGCCATAAGCTGATCAGCTATTCCAGGATCCATGTATCTCGACATTGTCGACTTCATCCGCTTCTCGCTACTGATATCCTCTATCATCACCATAACGCCGAGGTATTTGTTTTCGCCGCTCATAAGCGGAAGGACCGTAATGTTCGCCGAAACAGGCTCCTCTCCGAATTTAACTTCCGCGTCCATGAAAAGCTCGGTTTCGTGCGTCTCCTTCACCTTGTTTATCTTTTCGAGCACCCATAGATTGTCACCGGAGAAAAACTCCTCCACCTGCTTTCCGATTATTTCGCCTTCGGTGACCCCGATGATCCTCAATCCGGAGGCGTTGCACGTAACTATCTTGCCGTCAGCGTTCATCGTCACCACTCCGTTCGACATACTTTCAAGCATCGACTCGTTGTAGTTCTTCATGTTCTGCACGTCGGCAAAGAGTTTGGCGTTTTCAAGTCCTATCGATATCTGCGCCGTGAACGCCTTGAGACGCGCCTCGTCCTCCCCCGTAAACGGCCCACCTTTCTTGTTCAACACCTGCGTAACGCCTATTATCTTTCCGTCCTTGTTTATTACCGGCGTACAGAGTATCGATCTCGTAAAATATCCGGTCTTCTTGTCGAATGACGGGTTGAACCGCAGGTCCGCGTATGCGTAAGGTATGTTGACCGTCTCCCCCGAAGTGAAAACCGCGCCGGCGATGCCGAGGTGGTTCGGGAGGCGTATCTGAACCGACTGCAATCCTTCGCCAACCTGCGACCATAGCTCGTTTGTCTTCTCGTCGTTTAGGAAGAGTGTCGAACGGTCGGCGTTCAGCATCCGCGTCGCCTCACTCATTACCTTTTTCAGGAGGGAGTTGAGGTTTATCTCGGAGGTCATGTCCGAGACCACATCGAGGAATTCCATCTCCTGCTTCCGCTTGAGCTCCATGTTTTCCACTATCTGCGCGCTCTGGAGGATTACTGCGGTTTGCGTCGTGATCGCTTCTATCAGCTCAAGATCTTTCCTTGTGAACCGCCCCTTTTTCTTATTGAGAAGCTGTATCACGCCTATTATCTCCCCCTTTACCGTCTTGACTGGCGCGCAAAGTATCGTCTTCGTGTGGTACCCGGTCTCCTTGTCTATCGAATCGTCAAAATGTTCGTTCTGATAGGCGTCGTGGATGATCTCGCTTTTACCGGAGGTGAAAACATATCCCGCCACGCCGGCATTGTTCATTATCCTTATCTCGCGCATGAACCGCCCCTGCGCGAAACGGGAGTATAGCTCCCCCGTCTTTTGGTCATTCAGGAATAGTGTTCCTCGGTCTGCCTCGACCACTTCGCTTGCTATCTCTACAAGTGCCTTTAGCATCCCGTCCAGGGTATCGTATCCGGCAAGCACCTTGGAGGCGTCGAGCATTATCTCCAGCTGGCGCAGGCGGCCGTTGCCGTTCAATACCCCCTTGCCGGCTGATAAACCGGGTTTGCTTTTACTTTTTGCCTTTGCCATTTCGCACTTCCATTTCGTCCCTTAATCCCTGCACGGTTTCATGCAACTGCTTTATTTCATTCATATGCTCAAGCTTTGTTTTCTGTTTCTCCGAGGCATGCCTTATTTTCGTGGCGGCTATCTGATCCCTCAGCGCGCCGATCGCGTTCTTTAGCTGCAGGATCTCGTCGTTCGCTGACGATACCGCCCTCTGTACCGCGCTCTGCTTCTCCATTTGAAGCCCTTCCAGCCTCTCGCGAAGGGCGGATACGGTCTCCTTCAACTGCTCCACCTCGATATTCACTTCAGCGACAGCTGTCTGGATTTTCTGTTTTTCGGCGAATTGGAGGGACTCCATCTTCTCGCGAAGAGCGGATACGGTCTCCATGAGATGCCTGTTCTCCTTGCGGAGTTCATGCTCCTCGGTCGTCTGAATATCCAGTTCCATACTCCCCCTCATGCCGGCCAGTCTTTGGTCATATTTTATACCAAGTTTACCCCACTCGGAGGAGAAAGGGCAAAACTCCGCCCAATACAAAGGTTTTAGTAATTTGAAGTCGAAATCTAGACTGGCCTGTTTGAAAGCTATAACCATATTTGGTAGCATTCATCTGAACAAACCAAAATCTACAGATACATCATGCTGATACATCCTCGGGTAATTGCTGTAATAAGTCCGTGGCGAGAGGAAATTTGATGGGAAACTCGAATAACGCGACCGTGCTGGATCCTGAGGAGATAGATAAATATTCAGATAAGATATACCCGGAATGTGTCCGAATTCTTTACCGTGTTAGAGCCCGTACCATTCTCACCCACATCTCCATTGTCTTGGCGACCTTATACACAGGCTGGACCGAAGAAACCTGGTTTAGCAACCTGCTGCTGGTTTCGGCATTTTTTTTATACCTTCTTTTCGACCTGTACTCAACTCGAAAGTTTAATTCCTCTGCGGTTCCCGATGAAGAGATTAAGTCGTGGGGGAGGCGCCTCTATTATAATTTAGCCGTCGTTGGTCTTTCTTATAACATTATATACATGAACCTTGCCTTTCACGGCGTTGAGAACGCGATGGTTTACCTGATAGTGATAACTGCACTCTTTTCCATAGGGGCAGTTACTATCCACATATACCTCAAAGGACTTAGTTCCGTTTACATCATTTCCGCTATGGTGCCCCAGTCCGTTTATTATTTGGTCGCAGACGTGGAAGGGGGCGTCATATTTTCCATTTGCCTGGCGACCTTTGTTGTAGGCATGACAATTATCGGACTTCAAATAAACAATAACGCTATACGTACGCTAGCCCTTAACCACCTGTTACAAGATGCGAAGGAAAAGGCGGAAAACGCGACTAAATTGAAAGACAAGTTCGTCTCACTGGTCTCGCACGATCTCAGGGGGCCGATCAGCT
>JAOUMJ010000031.1 GCA_029881495.1 Nitrospinota bacterium
GAGGAATACTTTTATACCATCTGCCAATATCCGCAGGTCGCCATCTTTACGGGGAGGGGATGTCCTTTTCAATGTGTATACTGCGTTTACCCCCAGGTCATGCACGGACACAAGTACAGAAAACGGTCAATCCAGAACCTTGTAGATGAATTCCGGTATATTGAGCGCGAACTCCCGAACGTGAGGGAAATATTCATCGAGGACGATACCTTCACAGTCGACAAAAAACGGGTTCTTGAATTTGTCGACGCCTACGAGAAGGCAGGATTGAAAATAAGCTGGATAGCCAACAGCAGGGCCGACATTGATCTTGAAACCCTGAAAGCGCTCAAGAAGGCAAATTGCAGGCTCCTTTGCGTCGGTTTTGAAAGCGGCGATCAGAAGGTGCTCGACGCCATGAAGAAGAAACTGAAAGTGGACACTGCGAAGGAGTTTTCCAAGAACGCGAAAAAGGCTGGGGTGCTGGTTCATGGCTGTTTCATAGTCGGCAACCCGGAAGAGACGAAAGAGACGCTGGAGACTACCCTTGAATACGCAAAAGAGCTCACGCCCGACACAGCTCAGTTTTTCCCTATAATGGTTTATCCCGGCACCACCGCCTATGAATGGGCGAAGGAAAACAGCTATCTTGTATCCGAGGATTTTTCGATGTGGAACACCGAAGACGGCCTCCATAACTGCATGGTCAGCAGACCCGGCCTTACAAACAGGGAGCTGGTCGATTTCTGCGACCGGGCGCGAACCGAATTCTATCTCCGCCCAGGCTATATCCTTTACCGGCTGAAAAGATTAATTCTTCATCCGATCGAGGACGGGCCTCGCATACTGAAATCATTCAAGATATTCGCCCGATTCCTGATACGCGGTTCATTCGCCAAAAAATCGGGGTAAAATCTGAAAAATGGTCGAAGCATCGGTAATCGTCCCCGCATACAACGCCGCAAAGAGGATCAGCTTCTGCGTTGAATCGCTTCTTACCCAACAAACGACACGCAAATACGAGATCATAGTTGTCGATGACGGTTCCACCGATAACACCGCCGAGATAATGGCCTCCTTCCCTGTTGCGCGCCTGTTAAGACAGGAGAACTCCGGCCCCGCGGCTGCGAGAAACCACGGCGCAAGGGAAGCAAGAGGGAGAATACTGCTGTTCACGGATGACGACTGTATCGCGGAAGGGGACTGGCTCGAAAAAATGCTCAAGCCGTTCGATATTTTCGATATCGCCGGGGTCAAAGGTACCTATCTTTCACGGCAAACGGAGATTACCGCGAGATTCGTGCAGATAGAATACGAAGAAAAGTACGATGAACTGAAAAAGCATGAATACATCGATTTTATTGATACCTACTCGGCGGGATTCAGAAAGAAGGTTTTTCTCGACGCCGGGGGGTACGACTCGCAATTCCGAACGGCTTCCGTGGAAGACCAGGAATTTTCCTTCCGGCTTGCCGACGCCGGGCATAAGATGGTTTTCGTCCCCGGAGCGCAGGTGTGGCACACGCATGTCGATTCAATTTCCGGTTACGCCAGGAAAAAATTCAAGATAGGCTACTGGAAGGCTCTCCTTCTGACGAGGAATCCACGAAAAGCAAAAGGGGATAGCCACACACCAGCTACCCTGAAACTCCAGATAATACTCATCGGGGCGTTTGCCTTATCAATACTTGTCGCATTTTTTTCCGGCATAGGGCTTTTTATCTCCACGGTTTTGCTGATTGCTTTCCTTGCCACCATGCAGCCGCTTGTCATCAGAGCACTAAAAAAGGATTTCGCGGTCGGCGTATACGCTCCTTTATTCATAACGATCAGGGCCGCATCGCTGTTGTCCGGACTGTTAAAAGGTGGCGTTGATTTTTACATCAAGGGGAAAAATAAAAAAGAGAGCGAAAAGAAACAAGGCTAGAGACTCAGCCCCTCTTCTTCCGAACGAAATATTCGTATTCCGCTTTTATCCCATTTGCAACACCGGCAATATTTTCTTCCCGCATTACATAAGGGAACTGGTGAGGCAAATTGTGGAGTCCGTCATAGGAACTATCCCTGATGGCAACAAGGTACGCCATCACACTCTTCTCATCATACGAATCGGGCTTTGATAGCATATCCGAAATAACCTCCTTGAACATTGAAGGGTCGCGCGTAAAAGAGAAAAAGGGAGTATCGCGAAACGGCGGGAGCCCGCAGTTTAAAACCTTTTTTCCGAGAATCGCCGCTTCCAGTCCAGCGGTTCCTGTCAGGTTTATAACGATCTCAGCGCCTTCTATCATTTCCCTTCCGCTGGCGGATGGATCTATCAGCCTAACATTGAAATTATCCTTCAGCCTTTTGTAATATCCCCTTGGGCGTTTTCCGATGCTGTTGGGATGTTCCTTTACATATAACCTATACCCCATCGGGATAGACCTTGAGATGTTTTCAACGAAAGCGAGCTGATCCACGAATTCCGGTGCGCAGATGATCGTCGTCGCCTCCGGCTGGAAATGGAGAGGGAAAAACAGATATTTCTCACCTTTTACCGGCATTTCAAAATGATTTACATATTTCAGATAAAGCCTTTTTAGTATTACCAAAATATTTTTGTACGCTGAATAAAATGGATTGGGAGTTACATAATCATCTTTCCCGCCATGCCCAAGCAGAAAGACACGGTAAAGCCGGGCGACGAACTCCCTTAAGAACTGGAAGCGCAGTGCCGGCTTCTGCCAGGCGATACCCATGTAATAAGGCTTCAATTTCCCCTGCCTGAAATCTCCGAGCCAATTCTTCGCCCAATTGCGATCCTCTTCCGATAGCCCCTTTTCCATCTTCTCCCGGAAAATGTCGGAGGCATGCTCCCATGTTTCGACATACTCCGTTGAGAAAATCAGCCTTGATATTACGCGCCCGTCATAGGCGGAGAGATACTGCACGCCGCGAGCTTTGCATACCCTCTCGATGAATATGTGCAGCGCGTGCGCCGTACCCGGTATGAGAAAAACGTCGGGCTTTACCTCGTCAAACACTTTTTCCAGAAACATGTACTGCCCGACCGTCCACTTAGCCACCGCATTGTGTTCGCGCATTGAAAAGAAGCGGTCGCCATACACCTGAGAGGTTATCACCGGATCGCCGTACTTTGATTCCAGCTTTTTTAGCGTCTCCATATCCGTCGGAATAGCATTGAAATTCTCCGCAACATGCTCACCGACATTGAAGGTGCGGAATCCCTTCTTTTTCGCTTCTCCCCTCCAGCGTCTACCCATGGTGAGCATCGAAACATCCCAGCCGTGAACATCCCTAAGCTTCTTTCCGAGCTCAATGTAAAAAGGCCCTTCATCGAAGCAGAGATCCATTATTATCCTTATCTTATTATTTTCAGTCATGTGCATAATCCACGGATATGAACTTTTGATATATACATCATGCCGTAGCGCCCCCCGGCTTGGCAAAGCGTCCTGCAAAATCTGCCAGCAATCTCCTGTCGCCGCGTGTGAACATGAAATACCAGGCCCATGCCAAAAAGATCAGCCCCACAAGTGCTGTCGACAGCGACAAATTCAATAAAGACATCTCCCCTACATCTCCACCAAACCGGTAAACAGCGAAATTTACCACGACAAAAAACAGCAATCCCGGAATGTAAACTTTTCTCCCGAGTTCGCTGAAAAGATGCTGGAAAGGGATATCAAACTCTTTCCTGAATATCCACGCGTATGGAACTGCGCTTAAAAAGAATCCCGCAACAGTTCCGAGAAGGAGCCCATAAATACCAAACACCTTAATAAGCGAAAGACTGACAAGAAGATTGATCGCCATTGCCGCCGCCGCTACACCCATTACATGATCCACTTTTTTCATGCCGACCAACATTGTAACCCCAAACCCCGAAACCGCCGATACCAACATATGCATAGTAAAGAACTGCATATACGGCGTTAAAATAAGATACTCCGCCCCTACCCAGAAACTGATTATCGGTTTCGCGAATGCCACTATCGGCGTAACCAGGGCGATGGTCAATATTATCGAATACCTGGTCCCGGCGAAAAACAACTCCTTGAGCCGTGCCGTGTCTGAATTACTGCTTAGCTCGGACGCCGCTGGAACTACAGCTGAATTCAAAAATGCGAGAAACGCAAAAACAATCGATGTAAAACGGATTATCACTTCGTAATCGGTCAACAACGCGATACCGAGAAAGAGGCTGATGAGGATCTTATCCGTCTGATTGAACACAAGGCCGGCCAAACGGAAGACGAACAGTTTCTTGCTCAGATTGAAAACTTTTTTCAGTTCGTCAAAATCCCAAAGGGAGATGCCGAGTTTCAGGCCGGGAAGATGCCTAGTCATGGCGAGCATCGCTATGAAGTGGAGAATGGATGTAGCGAGGAGCGCCCATGCGATATATATGTAATCGTATTCCATGAACACCACGAGAAAGATCAGGCCGTATGAAAACAGCTTGTACAAGGCGGAACCCCCCTTGAGAATATCGTACCTCTGGTATCCTTCGAAAAACGACGAAACGAGAAGCCCAGGAAACTGGAAAAAGAGTTGTGCCGCGCCAAGCAGGAGAAAAAGCCTTACCGGCTCTTCGTACTCCTTGTTGAATTTGAAAATATAGAGCGCTTCTGATGCGGATATATATGCCACTAGCAAAAAGAGAAACGATCCAATCCCCGCGAAGAACATCAATGCCGAACTGGCGAGCCGCCCGATCTTTTCAGTTTTCCCTTCCGCTAGGTATTCGGAGATGTAAACCACCAGCCCCCCCTGTATACCGAAATCGAGAAGGGACGCGTAGCCGATGACTGAAAATATGCTCACGAATGAAATGATGCCGTAAACATCCTGCCCCAGACGGTTAATCATGTAACCGGTGAGTATCAGTATCACCGGGTGCGTAAGGAGCGTTTCCGCTGTGCTAATGAGCGTGTTCTTTATCAGCTTCTTTTTCATACTATCGAACTTCCAAATCAGCCTAGATCAAATAAAGGGGACAAAATCTTATCCCAGCGAAGGGGGTAGACCCTTTATATATTTTCCTTCAATAATGCCGGCGACTGTGTCCATCATCCGCCTTCCGGTCTCTCCGTTGGGTGAGTGAAACCATCCATCGACAAATTCCCGTCTTGCCTTCAATATTTTTTCAGATTCAATCTCTTCAAAGCCGGACTCCGCAACGCTCTCCAGCGCCTTTTTAAACTCCGACGGTTTCCCGCATATCGTGGCCCCTTTTGAACGATGGAACGGGAGCATCCCCTCATCCTTCAGCTCATCAAACAGCTCTCCCCACGCAGGATAGATTATCGGTTTCCTCGTGAGGTGCGTATCAAGAAAAGCGGTTGTCTGGAAACAGATGACCAGGTCGGAGTTTACGATCAGATGGTTGGAGCTTTGCGAACCTGTCATCACCACCGCGTTTTTCACCCCCTTGAATTCCTTGAATACTTTACTGACATCCCTCTGTTGAGGATGGCACTTGATGATGAAGTGCGTGCCGCGATTCTTTTCCGCACACTCCCTGATAATCTGGTGTGTCTCGGCTCTCAGCGGCCCCCAATCCTTCCCCTCACCCATGGATTTCAGCGGCACATACGCATCGTCCTCGTAAGTGAAGAAAAGCACTATCTTCCCGGTTTGAGGAAGGCCGAGCTTCTCCCTGCTCATCCACCGCTCCGGATGGAAAAAGAAATCGGAACGCGGTTGGCCTATAACCGATATCGCGCTGTTATCAACGCCGATCTGGCTCCAGAAATTACGCTGTCTTTCACTCCAGACCAGAAGGTAATCGGAAATGAACGGATAGTTCTTTTTTATTATCGGTATCCACTCCTTGAAATAATAGGGGGCGATCACACCCTCCTTGTCAATTACAATGACCGGTATCCCCTTTTCGCGATGGATATGAACAGCTTCTCTTATCCAGAAAAAGCTGTCCGAGGGGAGGATGAGCGCCTTGTGCCGGAAAAACGATTTTAGGAGAACAACTATCACCATAATGAATTTTCGATATCTTTGCCTCGCCTCTTCGAATTCCGGAGCGTCATACGGGATAAGCGCGTCCCTGAAACGCTGATCCTTGAAAAAGATGTTGGCAAATCCGAAGATGTAATTGTGTTTCAGCGAAACTATCCCCAACTCGTTCCCTGAAAGCCTCATAGCTTCTATATCTTGCTCGTAATGATGATTAACCGCGATAACCCTATCCTTATGCGGCATGGCAAGGGATTCAAAAAACTTCAAGAAAAGATAAATAAGGAATATCACCCCTCTGACAAATATCTCAATAATGGGGAAAAGGGAAAATATCTCCTTCAGCCGCTTTTTCCACCATGTCATCTGCTGAACTTCTCAATCACTGCAACACCGCTGAGCATGTCGGAAGGGCAACAGATTGGTATTCACCCTATCAGGTCCCAGCCCAGGGGTGTTCCTATCTGAATATCTTTAGAAGCTCTCTTTCCCAGAACTGTCTCAAAATACTTTGGGGCAAGCCCCAGACCCGGCCTGATGAGCTTTATATTTTTTTCCGTGAACGGCTCCCCCGCTTTTATGTCGGCGCTCACATATATCGACCTTCTGAAAACAGCGGAGGCTTTCTCCTTCTCCGTCATGCCGTAAAAGATCTTACCGAGCGAATGGAATGCCCGCTCGCTCTCCTCAACAAGGCTCTTCAGTTCGGCAGGCTCTATCGAGAAAGCGGAATCTACACCGCCGTCGCTTCTCGAAAGGGTGAAATGTTTTTCGATCATTGCCGATCCAAGCGCGACAGAGGCCACAGCCGCCCCTATCCCTGCTGTATGGTCGGACAGTCCAACTGGAAGATTGAAAAGCTCCCTCATGTGCGGAATTGTAAGGAGGTTAGTGTTTTCCGGGGTAGACGGGTACGTGCTTGTGCATTTCAGGAGAACAACGTCTTCGCACCCGGATTCCCTCGCGGTTCTGACCGTCTCGTCCAGCTCGGCGATACTCGCCATGCCTGTGGAGATGATCATCGGCTTGCCGGTCTTAGCAACCTTCCTTATGAGGGGGAGATCGATATTTTCAAATGAAGCTATCTTGTAGCAAGGGACATTCAGCCCTTCGAGAAAATCAACAGAGGTGGGATCGAATGGCGTGCTGAAAGGTATCATGCCTAGCTCCCTGCACCTTTTGAATATCGGCTCGTGCCATTCCCAAGGCGTATAAGCCTGCTGGTAGAGTTTATATAGCGATGTCCCCTCCCAGAGACTGTTCGAGTCGTTTATAAAGAATTCATCCCTCGCGAGGTCGAGAGTCATCGTGTCTGCCGTGTATGTTTGAAGCTTCATCGCGTGCGCCCCGGCCTTTGCCGCCGCCTCGACGATTTCGAGTGCGCGTTCAAGCGACTGGTTGTGATTCCCCGACATCTCCGCCGCGATAAAGGGTGGATGCCCCGCACCCAGAGAATGTTTTCCTATGCTTACAACTCTGTTCTTAGCCATTTAAAACCACCGAGAAACGGAGGCATTTGCCCCCCTTGAATTGGACATACCCGTCATTTATAAAACCGGCCCTCTCGAAAATTTTAATTGAAGCTTCATTATCATCCTTGACATGGGCGACCAGCTTTTCTCCCGGCCACTCGGTCTTGCAATATTCTACTCCTATTTGGATTATTTCGGTGCCGACACCTCGTCCGCGGTATTCGGGGGCGACGGTAAAATGAATTTCAATTCCAGCTTCCCCCTTTTCAAACCTGGCAAGCCCGGCTGGGGCTTCATCGTCATAAAAGAGAAGGAGCCTCGCCGAGGCATCGTGCAATTTGCCGTTAAACCATCTTACATGGTCATCGTATTCTATTGCCACGCTGTTGAAAGAAGAACGGCGCACAACAGGGTCGTTGGCCCATTCGAAGAGAAGCCTGCAATCCCCCTCTTTCGCCTTGCGGAAATCCAATTCCATTTTCACCATATATTCAAACAGGTTTTTATACTAACACATGGAAGCGGTACGCGGCCCCCGGCGCTCATCTCACCTTGAACAGGGGGCGTATCGGTTCGGCCTTCAGCATCTTAGCAATTTTCCCGGTTTTCAGACCGTCGGATATTTTTTTCATCGCGCTGACGTACGCGTCAAGCGCTTTTGCCACATCTTCACTGGAGTGCGCGTAGCTCATATTGTTGCTCCCGATGGTGAGAATCCCCTTTTCAAACATCTCCTGAAGGAAAAGCGATTTCACCGTCCATGAATCGCATACTTCCGTATCGGAGAACTGCAAAAGCGACCAGCATGGCTTCCCCTTGATCGATATCACCTTTTCAAGACCGTTTTCCCCTATCAACCGGCTTACGCCGTCGAATATCTCGCTCCCCCTCTTGTGGAGAGTTTCAATCACAGGCTCCCGCTTCATCTTTTTTATGACCGCAAGAGCGGCCGCTATCGAAAGGGCTTCTCCTCCGAACGTGAACGAGAAAAAAATATTCGCCATCTCCTTCATATATTCGGCACGCCCAACCACCGCCGAAACGGGAAAACCGTTCGCCATGCTCTTCCCGAATGTTGCAAGGTCCGGTGTCACGCCGTAAAGCGTCTGCGCGCCGCCGAGATGGAACCGGAACCCGGTTATTATCTCATCCAGAATAAAGAGTGCGCCGTTCCTGTGCGCGAGATCCTTGACCTTCTGCAGAAAGCCGTCCTTCGGCTCCTCGACGTTCATCGGCTCCATTATCACAGCCGCATAGCCGTGAGAATTTTCGCTGAAAAGTTTTTCGAGCGATTCGATGTTGTTGTATGTGAACGTGTGAGTAAGCGACCTTACCCCTTTTGGAACGCCGCCGTTCATCGACGTTGAACCTATATACCAGTCCTGCCAGCCGTGATACCCGCAAACCGCGACATGCTCCTTCCCGGTCACATGGCGGGCAAGGCGTATCGCCCCCGCAGTAACGTCTGAACCGTTTTTCCCGAAGCGTACCATTTCGGCGCACGGAATTATGTCAACAAGAGTCTCCGCCAGTTCGATCTCCAGCTCAGTGGCAAGCGAAAAGCTTACACCCTTGCCGAGCTGTTCCTTCACCGCGTTGTCCACGTCCGGATCGCAATAACCTAGAAGGACAGGCAGAAGGCCGTTCACGAAATCCAGATACTCGTTGCCGTCGACATCCCATACGCGGCTCCCTTTTCCGTGCGACAGGAAAAGCGGGGAGGAACCGGGAGCGAACTGCACCTTGCTCTTGCTGAAGGTCTGGGAACCAAGCGGGATCGTTTTCAACGCTCTCTTGAGCATTTCGTCGGATTTGTCGTAGCGTCCCATCTGTTAAATCATTCCATTAATCAATGCCGGTTTTCAAGTCAAACTTGTCGGCATTTTTCGACTTTGCCAAACCCTCGTTGCGCCCTATCCCGGCGTTAATTTCGGCAAGTTCCGGCTTTTTCCGAAGGAGGCCAAGTACATCACCCAGGCCAAAGGACGGATTTCCCGGATAAAGCTCCCGGTACACACGCGTGACAAATTCCAGATCTGCCTGCTCGTCCAGGGTCCATCGCATGGATGAAATATCCTCCCCTCTTTTAAGGCTCCCTATCCTGAACCTATCGCGATTCGAAAGTATGTATTGCGTCACATGTTCCCTATGCGATGGGAGTTTCGCCTCGTTGAACGATTTCTCCAGCGATGCGAAACTCATGACCTCCACATCCTCTCCATCCGGCCAAGTCGGTTCTACAACATTGGATGCGTAATCATAGCCGCCGTCAATATAAAATGTAATGACCTCATCTATGATTACCGGGTCTATTAGGGGACAATCCCCGGTCAAGCGGACCACATGCGCGCAGTTCGCTGAAACTGCCGCATGGTAATACCTCGCCAGCACATCTTCAAGGCTTCCCCGGTAACAATCTATCCCCAATTTATTGGCAATCCCCGCAATCGGATCGTCGGTTTTATCCTCGCTTGTGGCGATCACTATCCTGTCTATCTTTGCCGCTCGGAGCACCCTCTCAACCATATGTGCGAGGATGGGTTTGCCTAAAACCTCCTTCAGCACCTTTCCGGGGAGCCTTGTAGAAGAAACACGCGCCTGAATTATCCCGGCTATCACTCAAGCCTCCACATCGACGGATTTACAAAAGCCGGGTCGTTGATCGCGAATTTTCCAAGACCCATGACGAATTCATCCGAAAAATCCTTTCCAAAGGACTCCTGATTATTTTGCAGTTGAGCCGAATCGTTGATACCGATAATGGCGCATTCTATCTCTCTTATCCCCTTGATGAATGCGAACGCGCCATCCATAGGTGACATGCCGAACGAAGCGCAGTACTCCCTGAAACTTGTCAGCTTCTCCCGCACGGGATTGAAATAAGCGTTCAACTCCGCGGGCTCGATGAACAGGAGCCCCTGCAGAAATATCGACCTCGCGTGTATCTCCACGCCGCTCGCCGCCAGATCCGATATTGCGCCGGTATCACGCATTCTGCAGTCAAAAACGCTGAAAGGGATTTGTACGATATCAAATCCTAACTGTTCGTTCGCCGACAATATTTCCTCAGGATTGTAGGCCGAGGCGCCTATCTTTTCCACAAGCCCCTCTCCTTTCAATCCCTCCATCGCTTCCCAAAGGCTTGCTCCACCCGGCTGAAAAAATTCATTCGCATGGTGAAAAAGAAGGCCATAAATTTTCCCCTGCTTCATCTTTTCAAGCGAACGATAGAAATCCGATTTCAGCTTTTCTGCCGACTGGCCGAAAGAGACAGGCTGTGTCTTGGTGATTATCCGGAAAGAGTGTTTTTTCGGCAGAGCGCTCCCCAGGGCCTCTTCGCTCTCCCCGTATGCGCTTGCTGTATCTATGAAATCGATCCCGCTTTTCGCCGCAATTTCAAGAATTGATTTTACTTCCGGGAGAGGCGTCTTCCCTTGCCTGTTGGATATCCCGTAATCGAATCCGAACTGGGCGGTTCCGATGCCAAGCTTCAAGCAACAGCCTCGCGCAAAGACTCGACGACTTGTTCAAAATCGTTATCCGTCATCGAAGGGTAGAGCGGAATGGTTAACGCTTCCTCATAATATTTTTCCGCGTTTGGGAAATCCCCTTTTTTAAAACCCATTTTTCTGTACAGCGGTTGCAGGTGAATCGGTATGTAGTGGACATTCGCGAGAACGCCTCTCTCAATTAAAGCATCGTAAACCTCTCTTCGCGTTTTGCCGCACTTCTCAAGATCAAGCCGTATGACATAGAGGTGGTATGCGGAATAAGCGTCGTCGCTTTTATCCAAGTGTGAAAGCGGCAAGCCCTGCAATTCCTTGTCGTACCTTGAAGCCAGCTCGTTGCGTCTTGCAACAAACTGGTCGATTCGCGAAAGCTGGCTTAGACCAAGGGCGCACTGAAAATCTGTGATACGGCAGTTCATCCCCAGCTCCACCATTTCGTAATACCATCCACCTTCGGAGGCCCCTTCCATAAATGCTTCATCTCTTGTGATTCCATGCGTCCTCAACCTTAGGAGACGCTTGTAGATTTCCGCGTCGTTGGTGCAGATCATCCCCCCCTCGCCTGTGGTTATTATCTTTACCGGATGAAAGCTGAAAACCGCCATGGAGGAATAGCCGCAGGAACCAACCTTCTCCCCCTTGTAGGTTCCGCCGGACGCGTGGCACGCGTCCTCTATGACCGTAAATCCGTACTCCTTCGATAGGGCACCGACCTTCTCCATATCACACGACTGACCGGCAAAATGAACCGGGATGATGACCTTCGGCAACTTGCCGTTATTTTTCGCTGTTTTCAGCTTTTCCTCGAGCATGGAGACGCTCATGTTCGCCGTGCCGGGTTCAATGTCGACAAAATCCACATCGGCTCCGCAATAAAGTCCCGCGTTAGCCGACGCCACAAAACTTATCGGCGACGTCCAGAGGATATCCCCATGACCAAGTCCGGCGCAGATCGATGCCAGATGTAGTGCGACAGTTCCGTTTGATAAAGCTACGGCGTATTTTGCGCCGACATAGCGCGCGAACTCTTCCTCGAATTTTCCTATCAGAGGGCCTTGGGTGAGCCAATCCCCCTCAAGAACTTTTGTGACTGCTTGAATGTCCTCCCGGGAAATCTGCTGACGCCCATAAGGAACACGTTTCATGCGTTGTCTATCATTTCCTTTATCTGTTCTGCGGTAAGCCAGACGGTATTGGAGTCGGAACTGTATTCGAAACCATCCTTGACCGCTTTCCCCTTGGATACATCAAACCGCCTGGCGAAAAAATCAAATTCCGGCGCGAGGAGATAATGATCGTCGAACTCCAAGGTCCTCCTTGAATCCTCCGCGGGTATCATCACCTCGTGAAGCTTCTCGCCGGGACGTATGCCGATTATTTCCGTTTTGCATTCCGGGGCCACGGCCTTCGCCAGATCCATTATATTCATGCTGGGAAGCTTCGGTATGAAGAGCTCGCCTCCAACCATTCTCTCCAGGCTCTGCAGGACAAAATCTACCGACTGTTCCAACGTGATCCAGAACCTCGTCATACGGGTGTCGGTAATCGGAAGCACCCCTTTTGCTCTCTCCTTTTTGAAAAACGGGATAACGCTCCCCCTGCTCCCGACGACGTTCCCGTATCGCACAACGCTGAACGTCGCGTGCTCTTCTCCGACATAGACATTTCCCGCAATGAAGAGCTTGTCCGAACAGAGCTTTGTGGCGCCGTAAAGGTTTATCGGGTTGGCCGCCTTATCCGTGCTGAGCGCTATAACCTTTGAAACTTTCTTGTCGATGGCCGCGTTGATGATATTCTGGGCCCCAATGATATTGGTCTTCACGGCTTCAAAGGGATTGTACTCCGCGGCGGGAACCTGCTTCAGCGCGGCGGCATGGATAACATAGTCCACCTGGTGAAAGGCTCTGTGCAGTCTCTCCGCGTCCCTGACATCGCCAAGAAAATATCTTATAGGGGAATCCTTTGAATCCGGAAACTTCTGAGCCATCTCGAACTGCTTTAGCTCGTCGCGGCTGAAGATTATAAGTTTGCGCGGCTTATATCTAGATAGAATTACCTCAGTGCATTTTTTGCCGAATGAACCGGTGCCTCCGGTAATAAGAATCGATTTCCCGTTCAACATTCTTTTCTCCTAATATCCAAAAACCAAGTATGCGTATTCCCTTCGTATGCAAGGCAAAGGAATCAGGCGGCTTTTTCGCTTTCCGCCGCGCCGGGGGTCGTTTTCCGATACCCCTCCGCTAGTCCCATTAAAAATGCAAGCTGAATCCAAACGACAGCGGCTCCAAAGTTATACTCGAAAATCCCTCCTATTGCGATACAGAAGTAGCAACCCACGAGGCCGATGTATAGAGCCCCAAGGAGGGAATCGCGCTTCTCTTCCGCCTTGAATCCCCTGAAATATTTCCTTATGAAATAAAACAGCATCCAGACTATCAAACCTAATCCTAATACTCCCCCCTCAACCAGCTCCTCAAGGTATAGGCTGTGCGCATGTGCCGTGTTTGAAATAAGACCCTGCTGGTAAAAAGGGGTGAGGTAATAGGTAAATTGCTCATACCCGACGCCGAACACCGGATGCTCCTTGAAAGTATCCCATGCGATCTTCCAATACCTGAATCTGAGCCCCGGATCATCAGAGTCTGCAACCTTTATCAGCCGCTCAAGGAAACTAGGGAACAAAATGCCATACAGGAGAAAAAATGCGGGGATGCCGGCAATGCCGGCATAGAACACCTTTCTCGACTTGTAGAAACAGACTATAACGACAGCGACTGAAACTCCTATGAAGTAGCTTCTAGAGCCTGACAAGGCAAGACCCGTGACTAAAAACGGGAGATACCACGCGTACCTTTTGTTGTAAAACAGTGCCAATCCCACGCATGCCATTATTACGAGCGAAATGAATCCCCCGTAATGAAGCGGATGGCCGAAATAACCGATAAGCCGGAAATCATCCGTGTAAAGATCGGAATAGATTATCGGAAACCCGGCATATTTCTGAAACAGGCTGTAAACGATCAGAAACGCATTGGTGCCGAACATGGTATGGAACGTCGTGTTGACTACCTTGTCGTCGAATTTGTACCGCCCAATAAGGAAATATGGGAACTTGTCCCACAATTCCCTGATTTCCACGAAAGACTTGAAAGCGCCGTTAGCAAGGGTTGTCACCCCTTTCCAGCCATAGATGATCGCAAAAATCGAAAAATCCTTCGGATTTATTCGCCAGCTTTTCTGCCTGTAAGAATCTATCAGAAAAAAAATGGTCATGATAATGATGACGCCGTTACTTCCTGCAATTGATATGCAGGAAAAGAAAGCCCCCATATAGAGCAAATAAACCATCGCACCGTTAAAATCACGGCTCAAACTGCCATTTCCAGCCATTAAATAACCTGCCCTCAAAAGAAAATGCCGAAATCGAACTATTTGTAAAAGTTCAATTAAAATATGTCAGTCTTACGGCCGTATAAAAAATAGACCCCCGGCAAAAGAATCCACAACATCACGGATTCTTTTCACAAAACATAAATATATATAGCAAGGTAATTTAACATGAATGGAAATATGCTGCAATCACACTTGCAAACACAATGTTTACGGAAACCTGACCTCTATATCAGGTTTTGCTCTGGCTGAACTTACAATGTCGTCGATAAACCCAACACAGTTGATATCCCGCTGTCCAGCCGCCCCACGTGCCTCGACATAGCCGGAGGGATTGTTTTCTCTATCTCTATTATTTATATTTTAATTAGGGGTTCGAGCGGCATTAGACGTCCAGCCAGGGGACCGGTTTCCGGGAGCATCTGGCATCGAACCCGTTATATACGTCGTCTTGGATGCTAAATGGCCTTTCCCCGCTATTGCGAGTGTTCTGTTCACTGCTAGTGGGTTACCCCCCTGCCGACAAGCACCACATAAATGGTTTTGAGCAGGATATACGAATCAAGGAGAAATCCTTGGTACTTCAGGTATATGAGGTCGTACTTGATACGCTCTGCTAGTCTCGGCTCTCCCCTGTTTGTTATCTGCTGATAGCCGGTTATGCCCGGTTTTGCCTTTAGCCTTCTCCGCTGGTAATCGCTATATTTATCCACAATAGAAAGTTCCTCAGGCCTTGGTCCGACTATGCTCATTTCCCCCTTGATAACGTTCAACAACTGAGGAATTTCATCCAAACTTGTTCTTCTTAGGAATTTCCCTACCGCGGTAACGCGCGGGTCGTTCTTTATCTTGAAGACCGGTTCGTCCAGATTGTCAATATCCACCAGATCCTTCAGTTTTTCTTCAGCATCCATAACCATGGAGCGGAACTTGTACATCCTGAACGGTCTGCCATGAAACCCGGCCCTTATCTGGATAAAAAATATCGGCCCTTTGCTTTCCCATTTGATAAAAGCCGCTATGAGGAGCCATACCGGGAAGCCAACAACCAAAGCAAGGGAGGCCGCAAAAAGATCCAAAATTCTTTTCACAACGGCATATGCCGGATGCAGGGATGTATCCTGAAGTTTTATGAGAGGGATGCCGGAAAAATTTCCCACCTCGTGTCTTGAAACGGCGACATCATATGAACCAGGCAACATATACAGTGAAATCCCATGTTCCTCGCAAAAATTTATCACCTTGATTATTTTTTCGCTGTATACCTTTGCCATCATATCCGTCTGATCCTGCGTAGGAATAACAAGAGTGTCAAACGTCCACTTCCCATGTGCCTCCGCTAGCGAATCCAAACTGCCAATTACCCTGAAACCTTCATAATCGGAAGTCGACTTGTCGTCGTTCAACAAAAGAACTCCTACGATCTCTCCAGTGGTCCAGCTCTCGGAAAATTTCGAGATAAACCGTTTTGTCTCTTCAGTGCTCCCGACTACAGCAACTTTTTGAGTGACTATTCCCTTCCCCGAAAATGATCTTTCAAATCTGTTTATTCCCACCCTTATCGCTACAAGCGCGATCCCCGCCAAAAATCCGCTCATAATGTAAACGGTTCTTGAAAGGAGCATCCCTCTGTATAAAAATGAAATTACCATTAAAATACATAAAGCATAAAATCCGCATGAAAGAAGTGATCGCAACCTAAGGGAGGTAAGGTTAAGGCCAAATATCCCGACATCGTACCCGCCGTCGCGCCAAATGAGAAATACCCAGATTATCCCGAGCAGAAGACCTGCCTTCGCATACTGCTCCATCTCCGATAATTGGACAAGAAATGAGACATATTCGGACAGATGAAATCGTACTTGGTACGAAAAGATGAAAGCCGCGTTAATTAATAGAAAATCGAAAACAAGGAGAAAGTAACCTTTATTTTTGCCTACCACCTTGTATAAACTCATGGCAGTGCTGGACATCTCCGTCTCACGCAATTTGTCATTCATATCCGGGTTCGCTAAAACCTTCCGCGACATTTCATCCTGCATTCCCCCTTGAAACCCCAACATCGCATAAGAAGAAAGTGATTACCTTTAGCAAATCTGTCATTGTCCGCTTAGAATATATTAACCTTGCAAAGTTATCAAACATATCGGCTCCAAGATTGCGAACTGTTTGAACGACATTAACATCTGACCTATAATACACGCCATGTTCATACTTCTCGGCACAAATTGGGGGAGAGGGAACACTGGTGATTTTACTTTTAATGCGATAAAACGGGCCGGGCACAAGGTGCTCCTTATCACCCCTTCGGAGTGCGAGTACGAAGAATGCCTGACTGTCCAAGAAGATATAGATATTCAAAGCCTGGTTGGCGGTATGCCGGAAAAACCGGATATATTTCTTCATGTGGATTGTTCCGGATCTACCTGGTTTTTTCCTGAAAATATCGACAAACTTGAAATCCCAACCGCGTTCTGGAGCACAGATACACACTTCAATTTCCGATGGCACAAGGAGTGGGCAGGGCTGTTTGATTACACTTTCTTTACACAGAAGGACTGGATGGAAATATGCGTAAAAGCCGGGGTTGATAATACCGAGTTGCTCCCATATGCGGCGGATGAACTATTTCATCGCGATTTTAAACTGGAAAGGGATATTGACGTTGGATATGTTGGATCGCTGAACAAGGAGAAAAGACGCTACTTCAAAATGATGGAAGACAAGGGAATTAAAGTGACAACTAACGATAGACATCTATTTAATGAAGAGATTGGAAAATTCTACAGCCGGTGCAAGATTGTCTACAATATCTCCGCACGCTACGATATGAATCAGAGAACATTCGAAGCGCCAGCGGCCGGAGCCCTGCTGATCGGGCAGTCAATGATCGATTCCGGCTTTTACGATATTTTTTCACCCGGGAAAAACGCTGATGTTCACGACTTCGATAACGCCGCCGATATCATAAGAAAATATCTCGGCAAGCCGGAACTTCTTTCTACGGTCGCGAAGGCGGGACAAAAACTTGTTGTTGAAGGACACACTTACCGCTCCAGAATTGAAAAAATCGTTTCCGCCTGCTCAAACGGGGTATCCGCGCGCCGCACAGACCCAAGCAGATATTATCTTCGCCAGCTGAAAGCCGCATTGGTTTATCAACACCCCTCTTTCAGGATATATGGAAAAGCGTGGAACAATTTTCGAAACGCAATAGAAGCAAATCCCGCAGGCACAGGCTTGTACATTTTAAAATATCTGTACTTCAGAATTTACGAGAAACTGCTGAAGCTGAAACAGAAAATGGGGAAGGCCCCCTATTAGAAAATTTCGCGAGGTTTTCAGCCTTGTTCCAAAGCGCAGTCACGTCTTTCAGGAAATTACATTCTCTCCGCATAGCGTATCGGCAGGCGAAAAGGTCTTGTCACATGGAAAATTAAACGCAACCGTCGGCGTATGATTCCGATTTTTCCCTCTTTTGATTTATCGCCTTTTCATAATCGAAGAGGAGGCCGGTCCATTCGTTGATCACCTTGTTCGCATTGGGATATTCAAGCCATACAATCTCTTCGTGTGAAACCTGATACTGGAGGTTCTTTACGGCCTGGAACGCCTTGTCGCATTTCCATACATTAAGGTTCAGGCACATAGTGGCTACACCCCTCCCGTTTTGGACTTCCGGAAATCGCATCAACCCCAATCCTTCTTCCTCATTCAGCCTTGTGATCTCGTTAAAGTTTTCCATCGCTGAAGCGCAATTGTTTTTCGCTAAACTTATACGTGCCTTGGCCCAGAAAAATCGCCTGTCTCTCGGATACTTCTGCCCAAGCTCGGATGCGAGCCTTTCCGACACTTCATAATTCTCTTCGCTCATGTTTACCCACAGCAGGGCACTCTTTGCAGAGTCGATGGCAAGGTTCCCATGGGATACCGCCTTTTCTATCATCCGTATCCCGGCGCTCCTCATGTCTCCATTGTTGGTGATGAATTTCCTGATTATGTATCCGACAAAGCCTCCGTCATCCGCCTGCTTTTTACTCGCGTAATAATAGATAGTGCCGAGCGCAAAATAGCAGTCATAAAGGGCCGGGTCCAGCTCAAGTGCCTTCTCGAGATTTTTCTTCACTGCCACGGCATCCAGAAAGGCCTGCACCCAATTCTGATCCTGCCCGTCAAACATCCCCGTATAACCTTTCACATTGCCGATATAAAAATAGCCGGTTGGATCATCCGGATGCGACCTGATAAGCTCGTTTGATCTCTTGACAGTCATCTTTGCGTACATTTTGAATTTCGCCATATCGGTTCGGTCCCTGTACGCGTTCATATACTCGGCGTATCGGCATGCCATCAGAAAATACCCTTCTGGCCTGTCGGGATGTTCCTTGATATATTTCAGAAATATGTTTTCAGACTTCTCAACCTCGCCGGTGAACACAAAGTATATGCCCCGCTTTAGATCCACGACTTCAGCCGGATCGTAAAGCTCATACGCATTGGACGCATGGCTGGTATAGCCGGCAAGAATAACCGAAAGCGTTGCTACCCTTGTACCGATGCGCAAAAACTGAAGAGACTCGAATATTTTTTTCATCTCGGTATCAACATTTTACAGCATCGCTTCCATTAAATAAACCCCTTGTGATTTGGTATCTCAACATCTTGAATTCACACGCATAATCATTTACTGTTTCCGAACAAAATACGCAACACAACTATCACAAGCAAACAGATCTCTACTGGTTACTCCATATCGGCACATCATGCGGACAAAATAAGAAGCGTTTTGTTTGTTTCTACATTGTGTCGTAAACATATAGAAAGCCTACCACGCTCCCCGATGTCATCACTCTCGTGCGAAATTTTCCTGTAAGTTCGTTGAGTGTATTCCGCTGAAGTTCTCCGCAGTTGTGCGTCAAGAGATAGAAAAAAGGGGGCTTTACGCTGGCAAGCGCATCACCCAGTTTTGAATCTGCATAATGGAAAATGCCGGCTCTTTCTTTTAGCTTCGAGTAGGTATTTACCTGATAGTAGGAGCAGTCCGAAACGAGAAGGGGCTTATCCTTCACCATGGGGGAATCCCAGTCTATCGTATTCAGATTCTGTATTATCTGCGAGAAAGGGAACGCAACGAGGATATTCAATAAAGGCAGTACCACTATGACTGCCGCGACGGAGGTCCATGCCCTCTTGACAAGAAAGGCGAGCCCTGCGGAAACAAACAGCGCCGCGAACGGCAATGCAAAAAGATTCATCCTGAGCGCGCCGAAAGGATATAGACGGAGTATTCCGGCAACATACAATTCAACCGATACAAGAATTGCAAGCATAGCCAATCCTCTTTGGTGCCTCTCTCCCGAACGCGACTCGCGAACCAAAACCGCGATACCGATGAGCGAAGTCAATACCGTGAGAAAAATTAAAACCGAAGTCGCTTTCGTTCCAAATAAAGGGATCGAGTACCACTCCGTGAAAAACCACCCCCCGAGATAGTCGTACCATCGCTCTCCCGATGAGGATATGAATTGATAAATACTCTCCCTCCCGATGAACGCCCCCTCCCAGAACTCCTTGATCCCTCCGCAGATGTGCACAAGATCAATCCTGTAAAGGAGGATAAGCAAAACGGTCAGCGTCAACGCAAGGACAGAAAGAGATCTCCTAGAAACAACTTTCGACCCGAATGGAGAGAATTCGATTATCAGGATCGCTGTTGCAACCGGGAGATATGTATAGGACAGAAGAACCGGAAAACCGAGGAGAACGTAGCGCCAGAGCGGCCCCTCATCTCCGCTCTTTAAAATATTTACATACCAGAAGGTCAGCAAGCCGCACCAGAAGAGATCCGCGCTGTACTGCTTTATTTCCGTGGAATACTGCAGGAACATCACCGCCCCTGTGAAGAAGAGCATGAAAAAGATCCGCCGAGACAACAGATCGGAACTCTTCAATATGACCTTGAACCAAACCGCCATCGAAGCAATGCTGAAAAGGAGCGGCAAGATCCTCATCGAATAGGAGCCGTAGCCGAAAATCATGCCGATTATTTTTATGATGAAAAGGTAGAGGCGGGGAAACTGCTGACATACCGGAAGCGCACTGAACATGCCGGAGAGCGGAACGTTCATTACGTCGTAGACTATGAACGCCTCATCGAGCCAGAATGACGCGCCGACCGCGTAGCGGCGGAGCATATTGCCGAATAGCCAGACGGCAAGAATAACCACGAAAGCTGGAAATGCTCGATCGATTTTCTCTTTCACCAGTTGGAATATAGTCGAACCTCAAATCCATGTCAAAAACGGCTGAGGATGATAGAACGAATCCGCTACGGTTTATGCGCAAAAACATGGAGCTGGCGGGCGGATTCGAACCGCCGACCTACTCATTACGAATGAGTTGCTCTACCAACTGAGCTACGCCAGCCTGCAATCGGAGGAAGGTAACATAACCGCATGACGCGGTCAATAATTCAAAAATCAATATCGGTCTACGCCTGCTCTTACAAGCCCCACTTGTGTTGAGCTGATAGAACAACCTCTATAAGTTCGCGCACCGCGCCGTTACCGCCAGGTTTTGAACAGACATAGCCGGCGGTGGCCTTCACCTTTTCGTCCGCGTCGCTCGGTGCCGCCGAAAAACCGCACGCCTCCATCGGAGGGAGGTCGTTGATATCATCCCCTATAAATGAGGCCTCTTCTGCGGGGATACCGAGCTTTTTCAAAACCTCGTTGAATACCGCAAGCTTGTCTGAAACTCCCTGATGCACATCCTTTATCCCGAGCTCGTTGGCCCGGTGCTCAACCACCCTGCTGAACCGACCTGAAATTATCGCCAGGTGGAACCCCTTTCGCCTTGCTATGGCGAGAGCCATTCCATCTCTCACATTGAAATTTTTCGATTCTACCCCCTCGTCGTTGACGATGATCCTGCCGTCGGTAAGGACCCCGTCGACATCAAGCACGAAGAGTTTTATCCCCTTCGCCTTTCGCGCAAGCTCTTCCGAGAGCGGGGGGCTCAAATTACTCCCGCCCTAAGCAGATCGTGGAGGTGGATCACACCCTGCATTTTTCCATCCTGTCCAACAGCGATTATTGACGTTATCTTGCAGTCTTCCATCATCTTCAACGCGGCGCCCCCCATCGCCTTTACATCGATGGTAACGGGATTTGGCGACATGACATCCTTGGCAAGTTTTCCGACCGGATTTGCCGCCCTCTCAAAGAGCCTGCGCAGATCGCCGTCCGTGATAACACCCTCAACGGCTCCGCTGTTGTTGACTACGACCGTCATCCCGAGTTTCTTGGCCGATATCTCGGTCAATACTGTGTTCAGCGATACATCCGAGTAGACAACGGGGATATGTTTCCCTGTCAACATAATATCCTCAACCTTGACCAGCATTCCTCTGCCGAGGCTTCCACCCGGATGATTACCCGCAAAATCCTCGCGCTTGAAACCTTTCTTCTCCATCAGGACAATCGCCAGCGCGTCGCCAATCGCGAGAACGGCGGTAGTGGAAGCTGTCGGCACCATGTCCCACGGGCAAGCCTCCATCTTCACTCCGACATTTATAAATACATCCGCTCTCTTTGCCAGCGTTGAATCAGCCCTGCCGCAAAGGGCAATGAATTTTATGCCGAACCGCTGGATTATAGGGAGAAGGCGCACGATCTCCTCCGATTCGCCGGAATTTGAAATGGCAATTATGACGTCCCCCCTTGCTATCATTCCGAGGTCGCCGTGTATCGCTTCGGCGGGATGCAGAAAAAAGGAGGGTGTGCCGACCGACGAAAGGGTGGAGGATATTTTCTTGCCGATAATTCCCGACTTTCCCATACCTGTCACCACTATCCTGCCGTTGGAGGTGTGCATAAGTTCGATGGCTTTCTCGAAATTTTTATCAAGACCGGCTGATACTTGGGCTATCCCCATCTCCTCGATCTTCAGCACCTCTCTCGCCTTTTTAAGTATGTCTATATCCATCTGGGTGATTCTACTTTATGAAAAAGGTTACGGCAATGGAGCCTGGAATAACCGGGAAGAAAACAACCCGGGTCGGTGATATCCGCGTTGGCGACAGCTCACGCAAAATCGTCCGGCGGTTCCTTCAGGAAATTCACAAATCTGTTTTTTTCTATCGATTTGTTAAACGCTTCTTCGGCGGATATCCAACCCTTTTGCAGAAGTTCGAGAATGGCATCGTCGAGCGACTGCATACCGAACTTCTTCCCGGTCTGTATAACCGACGGGATTTGAAACGTCTTACCTTCGCGGATCATATTGGCCACCGCGGGTGTGACTACAAGAATCTCAAGCGCCGCGCAGCGCCCTTTTTTATCTATCCTCTTGAAAAGGTTCTGCGCAACAACCCCTTTCAATGCCTCAGAGAGAGTCGTCCTTATCTGCCCCTGCTGGTTTGACGGAAAGACGTCGATTATCCTGTCAACCGTTTTACCTGCCGACTGGGTGTGCAGAGTACCGAACACAAGGTGGCCTGTCGCGGCGGCTTCAAGAGCGAGTTGGATCGTTTCCAAATCGCGCATTTCTCCAACCAGGATGATATCGGGATCTTCGCGGAGCGCGCCTCTGAGAGCTGCGGCAAACGACTCGGTATGTTTCCCGACTTCACGATGATTCACAACACAGCCTTGCGCCTTGTGCACAAACTCGATCGGATCCTCAATGGTCAGGATATGATCCTTTCTCACCCTGTTGGCATAATCGACCATCGCGGCGAGCGTCGTCGATTTACCTGAGCCGGTTGGGCCGGTCACGAGGACCATCCCCTTGCCAAGCATCGCCATTTTTGAAAGTATCGGAGGCAACCCGAGGTCTTCCGCGCTAAGTATCTTGCTTGGTATTTCGCGGAAAACGGAACCAACGCCGTTTTTCTGCATGAAGTAATTCGCCCTGTACCTTGCCAAATTGGGGATCTCATAGCCGAAATCAAGATCGCCCGTCTCTTCGAACACCTTTATTTTATCTTCGGGACATATCTCGTACAGCATCGCCTTTAATTCATCGTTATCCAGAGGCTTGTATTTCACTCTTTCCATCTCGCCGTTTATGCGCAGAACCGGCTGGCTCCCCGCAACAAGGTGGAGGTCGGAAGCCCCCTGTTCATTCATAAGCTTGAAAAACGCGTCTATTTTCGCCATGTCATTTGCCCTTTTTGATAAATCCCCTCAACAGCGTTAATATCTTTTCCTCCGGGAACTTTTTGCCAGTCCATATGCGAAATGACTCGCTCCCCTGGTAAACAAGCATTCCGAGTCCATTAATCGTGCGGCACCCTCTGTCCCTGGCGATTTTTAAAAATCGTGTTTCAAAAGGTGAATAAATTATATCATAGACAAGTTGCCCTTTTTCGAAAGGGGTGTCCGCTATCGGAAGCGGATCATTTTTTTTCATCCCCATTGGAGTCGTTTGCACAACGAGATCGCTTGAGCCGATTATCTTCCCCGCATCCCCTCCGGAAGCGAGGGCGAACTCCGAGCCGCCAAAACCGGACAACTCCCTTGCCAGACGCGCCCCTCCAGGCTTGCTTCGGTTTATCACCGTGACATTCGACGCTCCCGCCTTGAGGAGTGAAACGCCAATCGCTCTCGCAGAGCCTCCAGCCCCAATAAGAGCAACCTTTCTTCCCTTTGGAGAAAAACCTTCAGACTTAAGCGAGCGTACAAAACCGATCCCGTCGGTGTTATACCCTGTCATTACCCCGTCATTGTTCAAAATCGTGTTAACCGCTCCTATCCCGGTAGCCTCCTCATCGAGGGCGTCGATATATTTCATCACAGCTACCTTGTGAGGAACGGTGACGTTCAATCCTCTTAACCCGAGCATGCGGAACGCCTCCACGCTTTTTTTCAGATTTTCCGGCTTCACGTCAAACGCCGCGTAAACATAAGGAAGGGAGAGCATCTGCGCCGCAGCATTGTGCATCAACGGCGAAAGGGTGTGCGAAATGGGGTGACCTATGATCCCCAGGACGGCATTCTGCATTAAATCAATCCGACAGAGGTATCTGCCAGTTCTTAATTACATTATTTTTCGGGACTTTGATGGAAACCGGTTCTCCATTCAACTCAAGCCGGACGCTGGAAGCATTACCGGTGGTAAAAAGGAAACTCTTGTCCGCGTTGAGGACTATCTTCTGGCCCGGCCTCACAAACATGTCACGTACATCTTCTTCATCAACGACGATAAGCACCCAGGCCTCCTCTTCGGTAACTGAAATTGCAAGACGATATTTCGAGGCGTCTACCCTTTTTCTCAATTCCGTTCTTTCTGAGATGCTTTCAGCAGGGACTGCTACCGCCGGAACGACGGCCTCCTTTTTCGGCTCCGGCGCTGGTTCAGGAGCTTTCTCCTTCTTTGTCTCTTTCTTCACCTCTTTTGCGGGCTCATCTTTTTCAGCCTTTACTTCTTTCTTTTCTTCTTTTTTTGGTTCTTCTTCCGTTACAGCCTTCTCTTCCGATTGCTTCCCGGCCTTTACAGGAGGCGCGACAGCCGCATTATCCTCTCCTGACATGTTTGAAAATATGACGAGCAACACCAGCAGTACCGCACCGCCGACAACTGCCAGCCCTACGGGGAAAGGTTTCTGTTCATCCCCTATCTGCACAACCCTTGAGGCATCATGGCGGACCTCCACATTCAGCGATTCATATTCGGCCACGATCCTGTCCGCATCAAGGCCAAGGTGGTTAGCGTATGAACGAAGGAATCCGGTGATGAATACGGGAGCCTGATATTCGGAATAATCATTCTTCTCGAGCGCTTCAAGGAATTTGATATTTACCCGCGTGGCGGCGGATATTTCCTGTAATGAAACCCCTCGCGCCTCTCTTTCGCGCCTCAGCTTTTCCCCAAGACTACTCAAAGGTTATTCCTCTCAAAAAAATGCAAATACAGGTGACAGCTCCAGCACTATTAATCTAACGCCATATTCTACACAAAAACTCCTGTTTTATTCAGCAAATAAGCTTTTACTCAAATATTAAAAATTAATTATCGTCCACTTTTAATGTATAAATACCTGATGGAAAAATGGATACCCTGGGCATTGGCTGCCGCATCCGGTGTATTGCTTGTAGTCTCATATCCGCCGTTTGGCGCAGGATATGTCGCATGGATCGCGCTGGTTCCGCTCATGATAGCTCTGCACGACAAGCAGGGTATAGATTCCTTCTACATCGCGCTCGCCTGCGGGATAATCTATTTTACCGGTGTAATGCCGTGGATATATACGGTACTTACCACATACGGGCATATCTGGCCCCCTCTTGCGGTCATCCTTACCTTCATACTGATCCTCTATCTGGCGGTTTACACCGGGCTCTACGGCCTTATCCTCCCGGCATTCGGCAAAACAGCGGAGATGCTCTTTCTCTCCCCTTTCATTATCGTCCTCCTTGAATACGCAAGGGGGCACTTTCTGACAGGACTTCCATGGGCATTGATTGCCCATACGCAGTCATATTATCCCTCCGTGATACAGATGGCCCTTTTTACCGGCACTGCGGGGGTTACCTTTCTGATAGTCCTCGTCAATTCATCCATTGCGTACGCCTTTATAAGAACAAGAAGCGGAGGATTTCAGCCGAGATCGCTAGCGCCCGCGGCGGTGGCGATTACCTTGGCAATTATCAACACCGTATGGGGGCAGGCAAATATCAGACATGTGAAGAATCTCGACGGAAAGGAAATAAACGCGAGCATTATCCAGGGGAACATTGACCAGGACATGAAATGGGACAACAAATACAGGGATACCGTCATTGCCACCTATTTCACCCTGTCCAAATCCGAAGCGAAAAAAAAACCGGACCTCCTGGTCTGGCCGGAAGCATCCATCCCTTTTTTCTACGGATATGACGCAATGCGAACGAACTTTCTAAACAAGCTTTCCGAATCGATAGATACTCCCATTCTTTTCGGAGGACTTGGAGTGGAGCATTCGGAAGATACGGGAAAGAATTACTACACAAACAGAGCTTATCTATTAAACAACGGCAAAGTCGTGGGCCACTATGACAAAATGCATCTCGTGCCGTTCGGGGAGTATGTCCCGCTGCGGAAACTCCTTTTTTTCGTGAACAAGATAACAAAGGCACTCAGTAGCGATACCACACCCGGCGATACCGCCAGCCCCCTTACTATCAACTCCATCCCCTTGGGGAGCCAGATATGCTACGAAATAATATTTGCGGAACCGACCCGCATGTTCGTACGGAACGGAGCAAGGCTGATAACGAACATTACAAATGACGCATGGTTCGGAAAGTCTGGAGCATCGGCGCAACATATGGCGTCGCTCCCTTTCAGGGCGGTGGAAAACCGCATCGCGATAATCAGGTCGGCAAATACCGGCATTTCGGGATTCGTCTCCGCAACTGGCGAGATCAGCAACACTACCGAACTCTTTAAAGTCGCCACTGCAAACGAGACACTGAAAGTTCCCGACAAATCAGGCACATTCTATACCCGTTTCGGCGATGTCTTTACGCTGGCCTGCGCGCTTCTCCTTGCTACAGCGTATATCCGGGTACGCCGGAGGAACTAGAGTGAAGATACTTGTCACGGGTGTAACCGGCCAGATCGGCTCCCGTGTAGCTGGATTGCTTGCAGGGGAGCATTTCATCGTTGCCGCTGTGCGTAAAACCGGGAACCATCTTCCATACGCTGAGATCAAAATGGAGCTTGGAGATCCTGCCTCAATACACACCGCTGTAAGATCGGCAAAACCGGACGCGGTAATCCATGCCGCCGCCATCACATCCCCGGAAACCTGCAACATGGACGAAAAGGGTTGCATGAAAATCAATCTTGAAGGGACCAGACATCTCACCGAGGCCTGCGGTGTAAATTCGGCGCGGATGATATACCTTTCCACCGATCTTGTTTTTGACGGCAAGGGGAGCCTGTATACGGAACTTGACACTCCGAATCCCTTAAGCATTTACGCCGAATCAAAACTTAAAGGTGAAGAAGTCGTAAGCGAGATCCTGGTTGACCACGTTATCGCGCGAACCTCCATCGTTTTCGGAAGAGGCGCCTTCAGCGAAAACGGATTCACTCACTGGCTGACATCGAATTTGTCCAAAGGGAAGAGACTGGAACTCTATACGGACCAGTACCGTTCGCACTTCTATATAGGCGACTGCGCTAGGGCTATCGCCGAGCTTTTACGAAAGGATAGCAGGGGACTTTATCACCTGTCGTCCGGCAAACGGGAGTCGAGGTATGAATTCGCGCTAAAGGTCGCAAAGAGGCTTTCGCTTGATGATACACTTCTCGCCCCGTCGAAGATGGAGAAACATGGCGATATGGCAAAGAGGCCGAAAGACTGCTCTCTCGATAACGGGAAACTTCTGAAAGAGACCGACTTCAGGCCGCTCCCGGAAAACGAAGCTCTCACCCTTCTTGCGAAAGAGTATCCCGAATTTGGTAAAAACCGTGACTGACGTATCTGTATAACGAAAACCGGAGACTGAAGATATGAAAGGAACTCCCGGATACCGATCGAGCCATGAAGCGGAAAAGGGTTATTCGTCTATGTTTACGGTATCCCTGAAATCTTTGCCTGTCTTGAAGAATGGAACTTTTTTCGGAGCCACATAGACCTTTTCGCCGGTCTTCGGATTTCGCCCCTCTTTAGCCGCCCTGTGCCTTACGCGGAAACTTCCAAATCCCCTTATTTCAACCTTATCCCCCTTGGCAAGGGCTTCAATTATGGAATTGGTAAAGATATTTATGATCCCCTCAGCTTGTTGCTTGTTTATCTTTATCTTTTCCGCAAGCTTATCAGCCAGTTCTGATTTAGTCATACCCCCTCATCCCCAAAATCCTGCTTAAAATAATAACGGAAAGTTTTTGATTTAATTGGAATTAAGATATCAAAACATACGGCAAACGTCAATTTTCTATTTCCCCCGCAATTAAAACCCAAAATCTCCGCCCAATTAATCAATTAAAGTTATCTTCCATTGTATCCTCAAAATGCTGTTCTACATAATTGTCGACCATATCGTTGAGTCTGTCCTGGAAAAGATCGATATCTTCAATATCTTCCATGTAATCAAGGAGGTGCATTAGAACCGATTCCAACACGGCTTCTCTCTCTTCCTGTGTCAACTCGTTTTCCAGCAACAACCTGTTGATTTCAGTCAATAGTTTGTCGCGGTTACTACTTCCCATTTTCAATATCCCCTTCGCTTTTTATTTTACTACAACAGCGGAAGCATTTTCCGCATTCCGTCTATACTGGCACTATTTTAACAAACCCTGAAGCGTAACGCTCCTCATCTTCATCACATGCTTTGATCAGCATTTCCAGTTTTTCATTATACTTCCTGGAATCAATTACGCCTTTAAAGGAAGCATAAAACGCTCTCGTTTCACGCGAGATCAATTTAATATCTTCTTCATTCATATCTGCAACCTTTACCCGGTTCCCAAGCTGCGACTCCTTTACCTCGCCGCGAATATACGCCTTCCCCGCCGTCATGCCGGAACATACGTAGTACCCTATCGGAGAAGGGAGATTATACACGTTCAGAATTATTCCTATAGTCCCTTGCGCGTACTCCATGAAATAATCCTTCACCTTCCTGCCGAAGACGACAACAGGAGGGGAACGCCGTTCCAGCTCCTTGCTGAATCCTTCTATAAAGCTGTCCCATCCGCGCAACTCTATCTCCGCGTGACGTTTCTGGTATTTGAAGAGCATCGCTTCTACCCTTTCATTGTCCCCCATATCCCTTATGGCGTTATAGTCTATCTCTCTCCATATCTGGGGTATGCCCGCGCCTGCCCTGAGAACGCACCTGTTCCCACCTTGCCCTGCTACCCTGAAATTTCCGGAAGGAGCATACGACGCGAAGAGATCATCCACCGAGCCGCCGATATTCATCTCCACAGGGTTCGCCGATGTTCCAATAGCAACCTGCGCGTCACCGGGACACCATACGGAGTTGCTGAAGCGTGTCGGGAAAGTATTTATTGTCAATCCGTCCACGAAGGCGCATGAATGGTTCCCCATAAGCCCGTACACCGATATTCTCGCAGGGCCGGCTATGCCGGTTCCGATAAGATCCTGACCGCAGACATTCACAAGGATGAAATGTTCAACGCCTGCTCCCCTCGCGATCTTCATCATGGCGTTCAGCTTTTTGCCGGCCATATCCATAACCCCGCAGTCGATCGTGATCTCCTTCAATCCATCGACGGCAGAGGCCACCGATTCAAGGGGGGTTCCCGCGTTCAGCATCAGCTTCTCCTGGGAGGTATCGCTCAAAATTTCCCCCTTCCAAAAAGGTCGTAAAGGAGCGGGTCGGTGCCGTGATACCTGAACTTGCGCGAACCGACCGCCTCCTCGTGAGTCGTAAAGCCGAGTCCGGCCGCCAGCCCTTCCAATCCTCTCTGCCACGAACCCATCATCCTTACTATCATCTCCGAGCCCTCTTCCGGGTCTATCCTGTTTCCGTATCTCCTGGATGTGATCCCCCATGAACACTGTCCCGTATGGCACCTGAGGCACATGGTACAGCCAAGAGGAAAGAGGTGGCGCGATCCGGTCCCCACAAAATCAAATCCCACCATCAGCCCGAGCATCGCCGCCTTCGGAGATGTGAAGTTGCCTTCTCCGATGAGGGATATCTTTTCCCTCAGACCCTCGCGCCTGAGCGCGTCGTGGGCGACCTTTCCGAAATAGAGGATATCTAGCCCCTTGTTCTGCAGATCAGTTGTTCCAGCCGCGCCTGTGGTACCTCCCCCGCCGCGGATAGTAATGTAATCAAATCCCGCCTGCGCAAGCGCGAGAATAATATGCTCCGCATTCCAAGCGGTGCCGTAAATATCCGCCCCTACAAGCTTGTCCTCGCCAAGAACCGCGCGAAGCGATTCGACCCTCATTTTCAGCTCCTCAATGGAATACTGAAGATGCTGGGGGTTCGGCGAGTTCACGTCGCGATACGGTTCAATGCACCTTAGGAGCGCTATCTCGTAATCGTTTTTCGGCGCGGGGAGTTTTCCCCCTTTCCCCTTCTTTGCGTCCTGCCCATACTTCATGCTAATCCCCGCGAACTCCTTAAGATCAACCCACGGCCCGAAGCCTCCGGTTCCAAACTGGAGGATGGAGTGCTTGAACCCGGGGGCAAAATCCGGATGCAGATACCCTTCCCCGGTGAAGAACGGCCTCTTCAGTTTTATGGAAGCGATAAGCCTTGCGAGCATCGCCTCGTGTGAATTCGAGCCGTAGCTCATATGCGAATCGAGCACCGGTATCCCCACCTTCAGCCTCCGCTTTGGATGCTTGCCGAGATAGCAGTTTGTGAGCCGTCCGGCGAATTCATTTATGTTGTCGCGTGGAGGATTGAGAATTATGGAAGCGTCAATCAGGAAATTCTCCCATTCCAGAGGTCGCTGAAAATCCGACATTGAGCCGACCATGCTCTTGCCGTACGCTCTCCGCACGTTCTGGAGTATTTCGCGCGAACCGATGCTACCCGTGCCGATAACGGAATGGTTCGGATTCCTGTCGACGATGATCGCGTTGGTCGGGCACATCGCCACGCACCTCTTGCAGTTGCAGCAGTCGATATCCATTATGTGAAGCTCTTTTTGAAGATGCCCGTCTATCACGGCGCTCGCACCGGTAAGCCTCCTGCCGCCGGAATCGACCGGGTATTCCCTCATCTCGAACACACACTCTTTCCTGTTCATATCGGTGAGCTTGTGCGTGCAACTGGTTACGCAAATGCCGCACCATACGCACCTGTCGGGATCCACAGTCACGCGGTAGGGACCGCCTACCTCCCCTACCCCGCACTCATAAGGCGGGTCGTAAACAATCTTGTTGTTATAAAGTTTCACCGAAAACTCCGTTTAGCACGCCACTCTCGTTCAGTTCGAAAACTGTTATCTTGCCAGGCTCGCAATTGACCGACTTGTACTTCTTCCCTGTCAGGAATGCCGTTTGATAAATGCACTTCTCCTCGGACGACCATATGACGGTTTTTCCATCCTTGCTTCTCCCCATCCAGAGCTGGCGCAATCCGTCCCGGTCGCGTCCGCTTATCACCCGCGCCACGCCATCCTTCCTGATGATGGAAACGAAGGACGAAGGGCCGGACATCTTGAAACGCCCCAGCTCCGGATTGTTCCTGAAGATATCCTCGTATTCCCCGCGCTCCTTTTCGGAGAGTTTCTCCTCTTCCTGCGGATACATTCGGCACATTGCCCATTCGATCTGCTGGTAGCTCATGTTGCGCCCGCGAAGGAGATTGTCCACTTCAAGGAGTATCGCCTCCGAATCGGTGCCGACCATCTGTGTTACCCCCGCGGCCTCGATTCCCTGCCTGTTCGAGGGGGCGCTTGAAAGGTCGCCGTTATGGATTATGTGCGAATTTATAAAACTTATCGGATGGATTCCGTACCATACTCCCGTCTCCACAATGGAAGTGGGCCATCGCATGTGCGTCATCATTGCGGTTATTGGGCGCGAAGCGAACTTGGAGAGCGAGTACGCCTCAATGGTTGTTTTCAGGTCGTAGGCGGTGACAAACGTCCCTACGTTCTTGCCTGAACTGAATATCCGCGCCTTCCCTACATAAGTGGTATTGAACTTTTCGACTACCCGCCGCACATACGTATCGGGATCAACGGTCAGATACCGCCTCAGCATTTGATCCTTCGTCGGAAGATCCACGAAATACCTTCTCAGTTCCGGGAGACTGAACTTCCTGTACATGGACGCTTCGACCATCGCTTCCATTTCACCTATATGATGAAGGCCGAGTTTATGCTCGGTGAAGAGACTCTCAAGCTCCCTTGCGATGTCGCGATTGAAATACATTACATGAAGCGCGTAGAGTTCCTTGTACTCCGGGTATATCCCCTTGATGAATACGCCGGCGCCGCTGGTCCCCCTACCTTGCAGTTCCGAAGCGGCCCTGAGCGAAGCCATGAGGTCGACCTCTCCAGCCGCCGCGTAAAGACCGCAACTCCCCGGCGCAAGATTCTGCGGATGAAAATCGAGCGGTCTTATCTCTCTGACGCTCATGTCTCCTGCTCCATCGTAAAACCTCCGGTCGGTTTCGGAATGATATCCTTCGGGAGTTCATTCGGCGTTACCACCTGCCTCGGACAAAACTCCCAGCACCTGGCGCAGCCGTTGCAATCCTCGGTATGCTCAAAGAAAACTTCACCAGGTTTCCATTTGATATTTTTTTTGTCTATCGCCCCTTCCCTGCATGATCGGAAACACCAGTCGCATGTGGAATCAAGACCGCCGACGCATGTTCCGCAGACGAAACAGCGCCCCGCCTCAACCGCCGCCTCGGCCAGGGTTGCTCTTTCGGCAAGGATCCCGAACCCTTTTTTTCTCTCGACGGCGGGAATAACTTTTTTCCTTAGGCGCATCCTCTTCTCGAAATAGTTCCTGATATTGAGCTTGCCAAACGGCACCTCCGCGGCTCTTTCACCAAACAGCACATTACCTGTCAATCTTTTTTCGATATCCGCGGCGGCCTTTCTCCCGGAGGCGATTGCGTGAATCACCGTACCTTTGGAGGTGGCGACAACATCGCCGGCAAAAAAGATGTTGCTCTTGCCGTCAGACGGTTTTTCCCACTCTTCCGAACTCTGCCCGATAGCGAGAAATACCTCGTCGGCCTTTATTTCAACCGTTTCACCTGCAAGAGGTTCCAGCCCCCCTCTTTCGGAAGGGTCGGTTTTCACTACTCTGTTTTTCAAAAAGGTTACCGATCCGTTCTTGAAAGAGACCGGCGAAAGGAGAAATTGAAATTTCACTCCCTCATCAACCGCGTCGTAATATTCGTTTTTATGCGCGGGCATCTCGGAAAGCGAACGGCGATATGCCACATTAACTTCGCTTGCGCCCAGGCGGATCGCTGTCCGGCAGACATCCATCGCCGCGTTCCCCCCTCCGATGACAAGCACCGATTTCCCTTCCAGGTTCTCCCTCGTGCCTGTATCCATGCTCTTGAGGAACTCAAGGCCGCTTCTGGTTTTATCCCCCAGTTCCAGATTTACAGGAATATGCGCTCCTGTGGAGATGAGAACGGCGTCATATTTAGTTGATAGCTCGCTGATCTTTTTCCGATCTGCCTTTACCCCTGTTTTCAGCTTCACGCCAAGGCTCAGCACGAAATTTATCTCCCTGTCGAGGACATCCCGCTCAAGCCGGTATTCCGGGATTCCGTAACGCATCATCCCGCCGGCCTTTTCGGAGCTTTCAAGCAGTTCCACACTGTGTCCGAAACGGGCGAGGAAATATGCGGCAGTCAGCCCGGCGGGACCGGCGCCGACGATTGCCACTTTTTTTCCGCTGCTTTTTTTTATCTCCGGCTTCCACCCCTGGTTGAATCCATCATCCCCTATGACCATTTCCAGATGCTGGATCGAAATGGGAGAATCGAACTTGCCGCGGTTGCACGGGGCTTCGCAAAATCCGTAACAGACCCTACCGAGAACACCCCTGAAGGGGTGGCTGTCCATCATTATCTCCCATGCAAGATTCTTCCACCCTCTGCTTAGGGCATACATCGCGCCGGCAATATCAGTCTCCGCGGGACATCCATCCTTCCCTCCGCATGGAGCTATCTTGTCTTTCCATACCGGGAGAAGAAATTGCTGTTTCATCTTACTCATCCGCTCGCCCCATCTCACCTTCGATAACAAAGTAAACGCCGAAATACATCGTCAACACCTTTGTCGCACGTAAATGCTCCTGACGCTCCGCTGTTTTCCCGCCAAACAAAACTGCAGGCAGAATATCCGTAATCAACGGGAAGAATATTTGCCGCATATTAGCCATTCAATATTTGCCAAAACTGTTTGCAAGGAATATTTTTTTCACCACTCAAGCTGTTTAAAGGATACCTCCTGCTAAATTATATCAGGATTCGCGGGATACTTTTATATTCACTCTCCGGCAGAGGAAAATGTGTCGAGATACCTCTGCAAGATAAGCTGTGCGGCCATGATATCTATCAGCTTCCCTCTTTTTTTCCCAGGAACACCGGCTCTTTGGAGCACCTCCCCGGCCTCCTCGGTCGTGAAACGCTCATCCACATACTCGACTTTCAGGCCTGTTTCAGCCTCAAGCGCCCTGCCGAACTTCATTACTTTTGGATAGATAGTCCCCTGACTGCCGTCAAGCCTTAAAGGGAGGCCGAGAATT
>JAOUMJ010000032.1 GCA_029881495.1 Nitrospinota bacterium
TCGTATCCCAAAGCTGGGTGGGGTTCATTTCACCGAGACCTTTATACCTCTGCATGTTTGAACCTTCTTTCGCCGAGCTCATGACATATTCAATAAGTTCTCTTTTGCTTTTTAAAATTTTCTCGTCGCCGCCTGGTCCTTTAACCGTATAGGGACCCTGGTCCCATTTCGAAATAAGTTTTTTCAGCTCCATCCCTTTTGAGTATTCGGGAGCGGTAATAAGATCCCAGTTCACTATGCTGAACACGCCGGAAACCTTGTTGAACCACTCAATAGCATATCCGCCATGCTCAGTGTCTTTTACCACTTTTGATTTGTCGTCCCTGTTTTTAAGAGTATCGAAAACTTTTTTCACCTTCTCTTCCGACGTGAAGAACTCCCTCTCCTTTACGCCATGTTTTATAAGCGCGCTCAGTATCTCCTGTGGATTACCTTTTTTCACCATGATATCGAGTGTGTTGAAATATTCATTCATCATAGAGACGCACTCATTGAACTCCGCGTCGTCGAGCGTCTTATCGCCCATCCCTGTTTTCAAAGTCTTTCCTGTGGTGCCGAGCTTTATCAAATGCTGAATTAGCTCCTTATCGTCTTTGATGTATGTTTCCTGTTTTCCCTTGGCGACTTTGTAAAGCGGAGGTTGTGCTATGTAGAGATATCCCCGCTTGATGATCTCCTCCATCTGACGGTAGAAGAATGTCAGAAGCAGTGTCCTGATGTGCGAACCGTCTACATCCGCGTCTGTCATTAGGATTATCTTGTGGTACCTGACTTTTGAAATATCAAGTTCATCGGCACCGATTCCACCACCGATGGCTGTTATAAGCGTTCTTATTTCGTTCGATGAAAGAACCTTGTCAAATCTCGCCTTTTCGACATTCAGTATTTTTCCTCTTATAGGGAGTATCGCCTGGAATTTACGCTCCCTCCCCTGCTTGGCGGAACCGCCCGCTGAATCTCCCTCCACTATGTAGAGTTCGCATTTCGCAGGGTCTCTCTCCTGGCAATCGGCCAGCTTTCCAGGAAGCGATGAGAATTCCAAAACAGATTTTCTCCTTGTTAGTTCACGCGCTCTTTTCGCGGCGGCTCTAGCGTCGCTTGCCATGATCGCCTTGTAGATGATCATTTTCGCTATTGCTGGCCGCTCTTCAAGGAAACTGTCTAGCGTCTCTTTTGTTATCCCTTCCACTATCCCTTTTATATCTGAATTGCCCAGTTTTGATTTTGTCTGCCCCTCAAACTGCGGATCGACCATCTTTACACTTACAACCGCCGTAAGACCTTCCCTTACATCGTCTCCTGTTATCGTCTGGTCTTTTTTAAGCAGGTTATTTTTAATTGCGTACTGGTTTATTGACCTTGTGAGAGCTGACCTGAAACCCGCCAGGTGTGTTCCCCCTTCAGGGGTTCTTATGTTGTTTACAAAGGAGAATATGTCCTCCTTGTATCCATCGTTGTATAAGATCGAAACTTCTACCGTTGTTTTATCCTTTTTCTTGTTCAGGTAGACAGGTTCATCAAACAGCGTGGTCTTGTTCTTGTTTATATATTTTATGAACGACTGAATTCCCCCTTCGTAGAAGAAATCGTGCTGCTTGTCACTTCTTTCGTCCGATATTTTTATCCTCACTCCACTGTTGAGAAATGCCAGTTCCCTAAGTCTTTGAGAGAGATAATCGAAGTTGAAAATAGTTTCTTCGAAAATGGATTTATCCGGCAAAAATTTTACAAGCGTACCTGTGCTTTTAGCCTCTCCAATTTTTTTTAAAGGGGCCTGCGGTATCCCTTTTTTATATTCCTGTGTGTATACAAATCCGTTTCTTCTGATTTCTACTTCAAGTTTTTCCGAAAGAGCGTTTACCACCGAAACGCCGACCCCGTGAAGTCCTCCTGAAATCTTGTATCCTTCTCCTTCGAATTTTCCACCGGCATGAAGAACGGTCAATACAACCTCCGCAGAGGATACCCCTCTTTCCGGATGGATTTCTACCGGTATACCCCTTCCATCATCCCTTATGGATATGGATTCATCCGTGTGAATGATGATATCGATGTTCTGGCAATGTCCAGCCATTGCTTCATCTATCGAGTTGTCGACTACTTCGTAGACAAGATGATGCAGACCGACGTTTGATATGTCGCCTATATACATTGCAGGTCTTTTCCTTACAGCTTCTAGACCTTCAAGTATCTTTATCTGTTCGGCATCATACCTGTCGTTTACTTTATCCATTCTTCCTCTTTATTGTTTTTCTTTATATAGATATAGAAGAGTAGCAGTAATAAGACATGTTAATACTGTTGATATCTTTTTAAAAGATATATTTTCAAATGTTTACCTTAAAACAAATTGTTGGCAAAATTGCGGAATATGACCACATGCCAACAATGCACTAAAACAGGATAAAGATGAAAGAGATATTAAGGGGTTATCAACAGTTGAGAAAGAGGTTATTCACACCCCCATCATTTTTTTTATTGCGGATATATCATTGTAAATACGGGTATTAACCTCAATATCACTCTTGATTTTGTTGCAGGCGTGAATAACGGTGGAGTGATCTCTTCCACCGAATTTCTTCCCAATTTCCGGCAGTGATTCATCTGTAAATTCCCTGCAAAGGTACATAGCGATCTGTCTTGGAACAACAAGTTTTTTGGTGCGGCTCTTTGATTTCAATTCGGATATTCTAATCGAGAAATAGCCGCAGACGGCATTTTGGATTTGAACCGAATCGACATGTTTTTTGGCTTCGCTGTAAACACCATCCATGGTTTCTTTGGCGAGGTCCAGATTTACCGGCCTCCCCGAGAGGGATGAGTAGGCGACAATACGTGCAAGGCACCCTTCCAGCTCCCTTATGTTCGATTTTATCGTTTCAGCGAGGTAACTGGTCACGTCTAAGGGTATATTGTAGCCGTTAATTTCAGCTTTTTTCTGAAGGATGGCTATCTTTGTTTCAAGATCGGGCGCCTGAATATCGGATATCAATCCCCATTCGAACCGGGATTTAAGCCGTTCTTCAAGTTTTTTGATATCTTTTGGAAACTGGTCGGAGGAAACGACTATCTGTTTCCCTTCTTCAAAAAGTGTATTAAAGGTATGGAAAAACTCTTCCTGTGTTCTGTCCTTGCCGGCGATGAACTGAATATCATCTACCAGAAGAACATCTACGTTGCGAAACTTCCTCCTGAAGTCTTCCATTTGCCCTTTTTGAAGGGAGGAGATCATCCTGTTAACGAACTGTTCGGAGGAGAGATAAAGTACATTGTTGTCCGGTCTAATCTTCTGAATATGCTGTCCTATCGCATGCATAAGGTGAGTTTTCCCAAGACCGACGCCACCGTAAATGAAAAGCGGATTGTATTGGTTCCCCGGCTTGTTTGCGCACTGCAATGAGGAAGCGTGGGCGAATTCGTTGCATTTACCAACGACAAAGGTTTCAAAAGTATATTGCGATTTGAACTGTTGGGGAACAACAGGCGACTTTGAAACCTTTTTCGTCAATACCGGCTGAGGCGCGGTGATGCGTTTCGGTTTCATGTTCTCAACAATTATTTTGACCCTGTTTTTTCTGGAAGTCTTGGCGTCTAAAAACCATGTAATGGAATTCAGATAATTTTTTTCAAGCCAACTCGCTACAAAGCTGGATGGGACGAGCATTGAAAACTCTTCATCCTTGTAGTCGATTATCTTTACTGGTTCAATGTAGGAAAGGTAATTAGCCGGGCTTATTTTTTCTTTAAGCTCTTTCTTGCACTGTTCCCAGATGGAACCGAAATCGGAGTCAGATGTTATAGATAAACCCATGCTCTGCCCCCGATTTTAAATCGCCGATCTTATCGGCCTCGTTACATACCTCACTTAGTTTGATGGAATAAAGCGTTTTTTTAAGAGAATCGGTGATCTTGTACCAAAGAACCTGAGTGAGGCAGTTATGGGTTTTGGAGCATGATGCATTCGTGTCTACGCAGTCCGACAATATTGTGTTCTCGTCAACTGCCTCGAATATTTCCCCAATACTTATTTCTGAAGGACTTTTTGCGAGAAGGTATCCGCCGCCTGGCCCTCTAACAGATTTAACCAGCTTGGCTTTCCTCAATTTCAGGAACAGCTGTTCCAGGTAATTGAGCGAGATATCCTGCCGAAGCGAGATGTTTGAAAGCGGTACAGGAAAGTTGCTAGGTTGTGTTGAAAGATCAACCATAGCCTGAACCGCATAATGTCCCTTAGTTGATATTTTCATCCGCTGATTTTAACAACCATATTGAGGAATTCAATCTATTATTTCATTTCAAATAAAAAAAAATAAAACAAAAATTTCTTCAGACAGCTTTAACAAGTGAAATGCACCTCTACGTTCAATTCTAGGAAAAAAAAGGGAGCATGTGAACATGTATTTTAAATATATTTTCAGTTTGGATGTTGAAACGAAACCCATGATTCAAAATAAAAAAACGTACTGAAAGAAATAAAAATGTATCAATTTGAACCGGGTGCAATTTCAGATGACGGAAAAACCGGTTTATAATGATTCCATGAAAGAAAGGAATGGAGATTCTAGCGTATCAGCTTCGTCAATCGCCAAGGATCGCACCATCAGGGTAAAAAGTTTTGACGATATCAAAAGGTTAATAGAATCAACAGCGAAACCCGATGTTGTGCCTCACAAGGCTATCGAACTCGGAGGATGCGGTTTTGGGATGCCGGTAATAAGAAGTTTTTGGGCCCTCGATGAGATGAAATCGGGGGAGATTTTGAAAATGGATTCAAGTCACTTGTGCTCCTATCCAGATATTCATGCGTTCGTTCGCAACAACAAGAACGTAGAGCTTGTTGGCGAGACAGTTGAAGGGGGAACTATCAGCTATTATTTGAAAAAGTTATAAAGAGATCATCAAGACATTCCCCTCCCTCACCTAAATAGTAATTTTGGCAGTTGCGCTTTTGGCACGATTCTTAATTTTCAAAAAGCTAATTACTCCCAAAATTATGTCAAACGGGGAATAATAGTAACGATGTATGACATACAGTAATCCTTGTAGTAAATTCTATTCAATTGATATATATAGCTATACGGCAGAATAACCAAGTTTTCTATTCTATTATATATACATTCTCCAGGGTTTTTGCTATATTACACATGTTCTTATAACTTTCATTTCACAAGTAGGAGAATTATTTTGCTGGATCAAGTTGTATTGAAAAAAGGTTCCAAGGTTGTTTATCCGGCTCATGGAATTGGCGTCGTTGAAAAGGTTGAAAAACTTAAAGAAAATAACCGCACTACGCATTTTTACAGCATCAGGATTGACGAATCGGACATGACTATCCGTGTCCCGGCCAAATCAGCCGCTAAAATAGGGATTCGTTCGGTAATTACCGACAAGGAAGTTCCAAAGATCCTCAAGGTATTAAAGGTAAAGAGCAAGCCTGGGAGCAGTCAGAACTGGCACAAGAGGCAGAAAAGCTATCTCGACAGGATAAAATCGGGTTCTATCTACGATTTGGCGGAAATTCTACGGGAGCTTACCCAGATAATGGGTAGGAAGGAACTCTCTTTCGGCGAGCAGAGGCTGTATGACAACGTTCGCCTCCTTCTGATAATGGAGATTGCTGAGGCAAAAGGGATCGTAAAGCAGAAGGCAAGTGTTCTGCTTGATAAGGCTTTCGTCTCCTGATTTCCGGTCCAGGTGCTATCTGCTCCGTTTTTATTGTGATGTGAAAACGGTTCCTATTTCATCCTCTTTACTCTAAGCTGTTTGCGATGAAGGTCGTAGCGATAATACCGGCCGCCGGTACAGGGAGCCGGATAAAAAGTACCGGAGTTCCCAAACAGTTTTTCGAGATAAATGGCAAGCCGCTCCTTGATTGGACGCTTGAGGCGGTCTCGGCTTCAGATATCATTGAAGGGATCTATCTTGTAGTTTCACCGAACGACATCGAAACGGTTAGTGCCCGATATTCAAAAACGATGTTCCGAAAAATTTGCGGTGTAGTTGCAGGGGGCGAGACGAGGGCTGAATCGGTCTCACTCGGCGTATCGGCGGCAAAGTGCGAATTCGTTCTCATTCATGACGCCGCCAGACCGTTTGTGACCCCAGATATTATTTCCAATACCGTTAATTCCGCTTTCATTCATGGAGCGTCCACGGCCGCACTGCCAGTTTCCGATACGCTGAAAGGCAAGGATGGGGAATTTATCGGGCGGCCGATTGACAGGGAGAGTACTCTAGCGATACAGACACCCCAGGTATTCAAACGTGAAATTCTCATTGAAGCCTATGAGACGCTGGATATAAAAGGCAATTCCTGGACCGACGAGACATCGCTCGTGGCGGAACTCGGCAAGCCGGTCGCGTGGGTAATGGGGAGCAGGTTCAATGTAAAGGTCACCACGGAAGAGGATCTTGAGATGGCGGTGAAACTGCTCGGATCTGTCTGAATTCCGAATATTTTATAGTACCCCCTTTTTTTCAAGGTAGCGGTGCAGGTAACGCGCGGTCGAAAGGAGAGTGCCTTCGCCATTTGCCCACAATCGGTACTGAAGCGCGAGAACTTCGCCAATTACCTTGTCCGAGCCGTAGTAGTGCCCCAATTCGTTGAAAATCATATAGCCAGGTTTTTTCGTATTCACTTTTAATAGCCTCCAACAGTTTTAAAGTGTCTTGTTTTATTCCTATCGGCGCGGCACTGTTGCGGCTGAATATGAAATTAGCGCTCCGTCACACAGCTGGAGAGAGATTTGAAAAAAGTGAAAAAAGGGGTTTTGAAAAAATCGGGAAATTTCGATAAGAGATATCAGAGGCTGATCTTTATTCCGGTAATTGGCGTTCCGGAAATTCGAAGGAGCCCCCGGTCACAGGGGCCCCTTCTAGCACTACGAGTAACTGTTAACCTAACAGTTGAAGGACCGTTTGGGGTACCAGGTTTGCCTGGGCAAGAATCGCGGTAGAGGCTTGCACAAGTATCTGGTTCCTCGTGAACTCGGAAATTTCTGCGGCGTAGTCCGCATCCCTTATCTGGGATTCGGCTGCGCTCAGATTTTCCCTTGTGATTGCAAGGCTTGAAAGCGTATGAACAAGCCTGTTCTGAACGGCACCGAGTCGGCCTCGACCGTCGTTCAGTGTCTGCAACGCACTGCTTATGTTATCCAGAGCAGAAAGCGCACCGGAAACTGTTGATGCAGTCAATGTATCTATACCAAGAGCTGTGGAGGTCATCGCTGTCAGATCGATCTCATTATTCAGATTGAACCTGTTGTTAATATCCGAGGTGATACCAATCTGGATAACAATCGAGTTGCCTGGCGCACTGCTAAGCGTACCATCCAAAAGTTTCGTGCCGTTGAATTCTGTAACCGCTGATATACGGTCAATCTCCCGGCGGAGCGATGTAAATTCTCGCTCAATTGAAACCCTTGCCGCAGAACCAACTGTTCCTGTGGCTGACTGAGACGCAAGCTCACGCATCCTTATAAGGATTGCGCCCTGCTCGGACATCGCGCCTTCTGCAGTGTTGATCATTCCGATACCGTCATTGCCGTTCCTTACGGCCTGTCCAAGCGAACGTATATCGCCTCTTAAACCTTCGGAAATTGCAAGACCGGCGGCATCGTCTGCTGAGCGGTTTATTCTTAAACCTGACGAAAGTCTTTCCAGAGAGGTTGAAAGGCCCTGGTGGTTGTTCCCCAAGTGCCTCTGCGCGCTCGATGAAAAGAGGTTGTTATAAATTCTTAAAGCCATTTTATTCCTCCTTGAATAAATAGCGTCCATGCATTGCCATCAAATCCCATTTGGGCGCACCACCCCCTTGAAGAGGCTGAACCGGTAATGGCGTTTCGGTTCAATGGCGTCTTAAATAACTGTCAATTCTTCCTAATCCGTCCTTCACTCCTTTCCGTTTTCAGAAGATCTGCTCTCCCGCCCAGCCGGTTACAGATACTCGCCAAAGTTTGCGTCAACTCTCTCTGGACGCACCTATCCTGTGGTGTGCCCATAAGGGGTTTCGCGTTCTCTGGATTTTTGAGTCTGTGCCGTCCTTTCGGGACTTTACCTTCTCGTAGATTTTATTTTATCTATTCAAAAATCCTTCCTTTTACCCGTATATGTCTTATCGAACGGAACCTTGTGGACATGAGGGCAAAAAGCTGAATATTTGAAAATTTTACGAAATCCCCGCCAAAAACAGGATTCCAGACATATTTCATAAACGATATTAATAAATGAATGTATAGGCGCTCCTCCGCGCTCAAATATTTTTGATTTTGTTTTCACGTTGAAAAATGGTAAAAATAAAAGCTATGAATATAAAATTTTTTAAATCAGCTGTTCTCTCAACGATTCTTTCTCTTGGTCTCTCAACTACCAATTCCCACGCGGCAATAACCGATACCAATCTTCTCAATAGCATCGATACGACCGTGCTTACCGATGGCTATGACGGTTTGGTAAAGGATGCGGGGTTTGGTCTTCATTTCAACCCGGGCAATTCCGGCGCCCCTCTCGCAGGCGGCCTTCTCCCGATCGGTTTCAAGGTTACGGGCGAACTCGGTTTCCAGAGCCTCAGCTCGAACGCCCAGTCGGTTGTCAAGGCGGCTGGCGGAAGCGACTTGAGCATGGTCCCTTTTCCGAAGGTGAAGATACAGGTAGGTATCCCCTTTGGTGTAGATCTCGGGTACCAGATGGTTTCCCTCGGTGATTCGATCAAGAGCACCGGCTTTGAGGCACGTTTTGATGTTAGCAGTTTCATTCCGCTTCCGATACTCGACATAGCGGCGCGCTACCACACATCCAGCGGAAACCTTACGGATGACCTGACCGTAAAAAGTACAGGTTTTGACGTAACATTGGGCGCGAATCTCCCGATTATCAAACCATATCTGAATCTCGGCACCATGACGATAACCGGCACACCTTCTGCCGCCTTTATCGCCCAGTATCCGCTTCTCCCGGACGTTATAAAGGAGAAGGAGTTCAGCGGATCAGTCAGGACGATCGGCGTGAAACTTACGCCGCTTCCCCTCTTCTGCATATTTGCTGAACAGTCGGTCTACGAGGAATCTTCAATGATCTCCGTAGGCTTTGGTATAGATTTCTAATTGTTGTCAATTCGAAGAAGTCCCTTGTTGATTTTAAAAAATAAAATAAGCAAGGGACTTCTTTCATCTTCCTCCGCCTTTGCCAAAAGAACGGTATTTTCACTTCTCTCCTTTAGTCTTCTCGTTTTAAATCCGGGAGCCGCATCGGCGGGATTGGTAGATACCGATCTGGTCTCCCTGAAACACGACCACATGGCGGCGGGCTATGTCGCGTTTGTGAAGGACATCGGCTTTGGAATGTATTTCAATCCCGGCAATTCCGGTTCCCAGTTGGCAGGGAGGCATTTGCCTGTTGGAATGAAACTGACCGGCGAATTAGGGATTTTGTCCCCCTCTTCCAAAGGGGACGACCTGCTGAACAGGGCGGGAGGGGGGAACCTCTCTTCAACGTTATATCCTAAGATCAAGCTCCAGGTTGGGCTTCCAGGTGGGGTCGATTTTGGCGTGAATTACGTTACAGTAAGCGACTTCATCAGCAGCTCCGGCGTGGAAGCCAGGTACAACATCGACCAGTTCCTATATCCCAAATGGCTCGACCTTACTGTAAGGGCACACTATTCGATAGGGACAGTCACTAGCGAGTTGAATATATACTCGTCCGGAATAGATGTTTCGGCGGGGTTGGATACAAGGTTCCTGAAACCATATGTAAATATCGGCGGACTCTTCATAATGGGTTCACCCGCCAAGTCGATTCGTGACATAAATCCAGACGTCGTAAAAAGGGAGAACTACGCGATGGTTGTCGGCGCGGTGGGGACCAAAATAGCCATTCGAAGGTCGTTTTGCGCTTTTGGGGAGTTCGGTATGGCGGGGGACGCATACCTCACCACCCTCGGATTCGGCCTCGATTTCTAGCCGATCAGCCGATTTAGAACGCAAAATAGCCTCATCTCACCTTAACTTTATCCGGTTTTTAATTTATTTTGTTAAATCACATGATTACCTGCCAATTCCGGGGAAGCTGTCCGTCTAATATTTAGTGATGAGTTACGCATTTGATAAGGTTATCGAGAAATATCTGGCCGATGGCAAGGCCATATTATTGATAAATGTATGTATAGTCCTCCTCCTTTCGTGGGCGACGTCACTCTGGATAAATTCGTTTATTTCAGGTATGTTTTTCCATCTTCCACAATACGATCCAAAGAGCGTGAAGCCAGTAAGTTCCGGCGGTTCGGCGATGCTCGATTATTCGGTCATTGCGAAAAAAAATATTTTCAATCCTGGAAGCGAACCGCCACCTAGAGGTACTGCACTAAAAGCGACAGAGGAAGATTTAAGCGGCGCGGTCCCATCTACCCTGAATCTGGAACTTCTCGGAACGATAATCACAAGTATCCCGCAGGATAATATGGCGGTTATCGCCGCAGCGGCCGGAAAGGAACAGAAACTCTATAAAATTGCCGATATAGTCGCGCCAGACGCGAAGATAATCCGTATCGACCGTTTTGCCGTCTATATCGAAAAAGGGGGTAGGGTTGAAGCGCTGACTCTTAACATGAAGGAAGGTTTCCCAACCCAGAGGAAAGCGGCCGCTGATAACGGCTCAGGTCGCCCATCAGGAGTGGACGGCCTTAAGGGTGTCGGCGCGAATCAATGGGTTATGGGGAGGGAATTCCTCAAGGACCAGCTTAACAATATGAGCGCCCTCATGACCCAGGTAAGAGCCGTTCCGAATATGACCAGTGACGGCAAGATAGACGGTTTCAAACTATTCCAGATCCAGAAAGGGAGTCTTTACGAAAAGATAGGGCTTCAAAATCAGGATGTTCTCAAGCGTATCAACGGACAGGTGCTTGATTCGCCCGAAAAGGGGCTCGAACTTTTCAACGCCTTGAAAAGCGAAACAAGTTTCAAGCTCGACATTGAAAGAAACAACAGTATCAAATCTATGACGATAGACGTCCAGTAGGGGAGAGTAATGAAAAGATTATTATCAGTTTTGGTTTTTGTGGTGATGTTCTCCGGGGAATCGCGTGCCGCTACGGAAGACAAGGTTTCGATGGATTTTGTGAACGTCGATATCGCCGTTGTCGTCAAATATATTTCCGAACTGACTGGAAGGAATTTTATCATTGACGAGAAGGTAAGCGGGAAGGTGACCATTATTTCCCCGAAGATGGTTACGAAAAAGGAAGCCTACAGGGTGTTTGAATCGATCCTCGAAGTTTACGGCTTTCTGGCAATTGAAGTCGGCAGCGTGACCAAGATAATTCCGATCATGGAAGGGAGAACATCGGTTACGGAAGTTACGATTGGATCCAAATCGACCGACGATTTCAGGGATCATCTTGTTACCCAGCTTATTCCGCTCAACTATGTTTCGGCTGAAAAACTTCTATCGGTTATCCGACCGCTGGTTTCCCCTTCCAGTTACATTTCAGCCTACACCCCTACTAATACCCTGATACTTGTCGATACCGCGTCCAGCCGTGAAAGGCTCATAAAGATAGTTGAACAGCTGGATGTTGAAGGGTTTGAAAGCTCTATAGTTGTTCATAAGCTCAGGTACGCCTCGGCAAAGGACCTCGACGCGAAGATAAACAAGATCCTTCTTGCTGATAAGTCGAAAAACAAGACTACGGAAGTACAGCTCGATGTCATTTCCGATGACAGGCTGAACGCTTTGATTGTAATTGGGAACGAGATATTCCACAGTCAGGTGAACAACATCATTAAACATCTCGATGTCCCCGCGCCGATAGGGAGGCAGGAGATAAACGTTGCTTACCTGAAAAACGCCCATGCTGAGGATCTGGCAAAGGTATTGACCCATATCGCGAAAGCGGATGAGGCAACAAAAAAGAAAAAAGGGGCCCCGGCTACTTCCGATGTCCCTGTAAACATCACCGCAGATCCCGCCACAAACTCCCTTGTCATTACCGCTTCTCCGGAAGAGTTCGACGTTTTCAAAAATGTGATAGAGAAACTCGACATCCGCAGAAGGCAGGTATTCGTCGAGGCATTGATATTCGAAATTCGCTCGGACGATACGAACAAATTCGGCGTCGAATGGAGAAGTACCAGCAAGATCGCCGAAGGACAGGTAACGGGGATAGGCGGTACGAACTTCCCGCCTGGGGGCATTAACGACATTGCGGCGAATCCTCTCGCGGCTGGCGCGGGACTTGTACTAGGCGTGGTCGACGGCACAATGACGTTCAACACCCCTGCCGGAACGCAAACATTTACAAATATCGGTGGATTGATACAGGCGTTGAAATCGGAAAGCGGAGTGAATATCCTCTCCACGCCGAATCTCCTCACCACGGACAACGTTGAGGCCGAGATATTTGTTGGGGAGAATGTGCCTTTCAAAAAATCGTCCGCGCAGACCACCGCCGGACTGCCGACCGTCACGGTTGAAAGGAAGGACGTAGGAATACTCCTGAAGATCAAGCCGCAGATAAACGAAGCGGATTACGTGAAGCTTGATATTGTTCAGGAAATTTCAAGTATCTCCCCGGTCCAGCTTGAGAAAGCGGAGGATATCATAACCTTCAAGCGAAACGCCCAGACCACCGTAACAGTAAAGGATGGGCAGAACATAGTTATCGGAGGCCTTATAAGGAACGATATGACCGAAACATCAAACGCCGTGCCGTACCTCGGGGCCATTCCGCTGCTCGGCTGGCTTTTTAAAAGCAAGTCCGTTCAGAAGATCGAAACAAACCTCCTCATCTTTATCACTCCGCACATAATCAATTCCAACGAGGATCTGGAAGTGATAACAAATGAGAAAAATAACCTGATGCAGAAGCTCGACGACCCGACTGGAAAAAAAGCGAAGAAGAGGGCCAAAGAGAAGGCGAAAGAGGACAAGGAGTCTAAAAAAGAGGCCGAGCAAAAGGCAAAGGAGCAGGCCGAAGCTGAAGAGAGGGCGAGAAAAGAGGCTGAGAGAAACGCCAAAAAGCACGCGATGGAAAATCCTGAAAGCAAGCCTCTCCCGGAGGATGGATCGGGGATTACAAAATTCTCCGAACCGGCAAACCCGGATGAGATGGATATTAAAAATCCTGAAGGAGAAACAAAACCTTAAGCAGGGGTTTGTGATAAGCATGACCGATTTAAAACAGTTAAGCGAGCAGTTAAGCCTCGTGTACCTTGATTCTCTTCCAAGCCCGGATGAGGCTGGCGACCTGGTAAAGAATCTCCCGATAGGATTTGCGCGCCAGAGCCAGATGGCTCCGGTGAAAATCGAAGGGGATAGGCTTGTTGTCATCACGTCGAATCCGCTCGACCACCATGCCGTAAGCGACCTCCGCCGCATATTTAAAATGCCGGTCTCCCTGCGGGTAGCATCCCCGATACTTGTTACAGAATTCATCAACCGCGCCTACGAAATATCCTCTGGAGATTCCAGCGCCCTGCTGGACGAGGTAGAGGAGCCGACCCTTGAATCGATCGCGCAGGAGCTTGAAACCTCCATAGACCTGCTCGATACCGACGACGAGGCGCCGATAGTAAAACTCCTCAACTCCCTTCTCCAGCAGGCCATCAAGGAGAAGGCGAGCGACGTCCACATTGAAAGCTATTCGGATCAGCTCGTAGTAAGGATGAGAATGGACGGAATACTCTACACGGTTTTAAAGCCGCCGAAGAGGCTCGCCCTGCAGATAGCGTCCCGCGTGAAGATCATGGCGGGTCTTGATATCGCCGAAAAGAGGCTTCCGCAGGACGGGCGTATATCGCTCAAGGCCGCCGGCCGCGAGATCGACGTCCGCGTTTCCACCATACCGACTACTTTCGGCGAAAGGGTGGTCATGCGTCTTCTCGATAAAAGCAGGAACCTTCTGAAGCTCGGCCAGATAGGGATGAATGAAACCCAGCAGGCGCAGATGGCGAAGGTGAAAAATCTTTCAAACGGCATCGTGCTAATTACAGGCCCTACCGGAAGCGGAAAGACTACGACCCTTTACAGCGTGCTGGCGGAGATAGATACGGAGCATAAGAACGTGATCACGGTCGAGGACCCCGTTGAATATCAGATAAGGGGTATCGGGCAGATGCAGGTGAACTCGAACATTGGACTGACGTTTGCGGACGGATTACGGGCGATACTGAGGCAGGATCCGGATGTAATAATGGTCGGAGAGATACGCGACCATGAGACCGCATCCATCGCCGTGCAATCGTCGCTCACCGGACACCTCGTATTCTCCACGCTTCACACAAACGATTCAGGTAGCGCTATCACGAGGCTTATCGATATAGGAATAGAGCCTTTCCTCATCTCATCATCGCTGGAGGCGGTCATGGCTCAGCGCCTTGTGCGTGTACTCTGCCCGGAGTGCAAGACAGCTACCACGCTAACAAAAGAAGAGGTAAGATCCCTCGGCCTCCCCCCTACGAGCAGGTATGTGGGTGTAAAGGTGTACAAACCCACCGGGTGCCCGCACTGCATGAATTCTGGATACAAAGGGAGAACCGGGATATACGAATTCCTGGAGATAACCGATTCCCTGCGACCTCTCATCATAAAGGGTGCCGATTCAAACCAGATAATGGCAAAGGCAATCACGGACGGAATGAAAACATTGCGGGGGGACGGTCTGGAAAAGATGCAGGCCGGCATAACGTCGCTTGATGAAGTGCTGAGGGTAACGGATGAGACCTCCACTGAGGAGCTGATCTAGTGCTTTTCAAATACCACGGCGTCGACAGCAAGGGGAAGGAGAAGAAGGGGAGCGTAGATGCTTCGGGAGCGAAGGAGGCCCGCGTCCGCCTGAGAGCCGAAGGTATATACGTAACGTCGATAAAGGAAGAGAGGGTCGCTTCCGGCAGGGGCGAAGGGGATTTTCCACTCTTTCAAAAGAGCGTTCCGCCAAAGGAGATGGCTTCGTTTCTCCGCCAGCTCGCGTCGCTTCTCTCCGCCGGGATACCGCTGATGGAGACGCTCGACGCGACACAGAAACAGTCCGGCTCTGAATTTTTAAAAAAGGTGATCAACGAACTGAAGGATGGCGTGCGCCAGGGCGCACCGCTCGCTTCGTCGATGGAAAAACATTCCACTATCTTCGATAAGCTCACCGTTGCGACAGTTCGCGCGGGTGAAGCGGGAGGAAATCTCGCACACGTCCTCACGAAGATAGCCGATTACAAGGAGACAAATCTGAGACGCGAGAACTCCCTTAAAAGCGCCACGGTCTACCCGGTCACGATGGCGGTAATAGGATCGGGAGTTATCATCTTTCTTGTCGCATACATCGTCCCGAAAATTTCCGTCATCTTCGAGGACATGGAGGCGGCTCTTCCGCTCTCTACTCAAATATTGATGGTGATAACGAACATCGTGCTCAATTACGGCTACGGCCTGATGATCTTCCTATGCGTCGCCCTGCTGGGGGTTGCGCGATACGTGAAGACGAAGGAAGGTAAAAGGGTATTGGACAAATTTCTCATAAACGCGTGGATACTGGGACCGGTTGTGCGCGCTTCCATCCTAGCCAGGTGGAGCCATACCACTTCCGTGCTTCTCACTTCCGGCGTGCCGCTCCTCCAAACGCTCATGCTTTCCAAGGAGGTTACGGATAACACAATATACGCCGAAGCGCTTGAAAAGGCTTCGGACATAATCAGGGAGGGGGGGGCTATAGCTCCGTCGCTCGAAAGGTCGAAGCTCTTCCCCCCGGTCGCTCTGCAGATGATAGCGGCTGGTGAAAAGAGCGGACAGTCGGCCACACTTCTTGAGCAGGTGGCCAGGGATCAGGGTGAGGAGCTTGAAAACCGCATAGCGATCCTGATGTCGCTTGTACAGCCGATATTAATTTCCGTGCTTGGGCTTGCGGTTGGGTTTATTGTAATGGCAATACTGCTACCGATATTTGAAATCAGTCAACTCATAGGATAGGAGGCGTTATGAAAATTTTATCATGTATTGGAGAAAGGCTCGGCGCGTGGGCCAAAAGCATCAGGAGAGATGCGGGAAACGAGAAGGGTTTTACGCTTATTGAAATAATGGTTGTTGTGATCATCCTCTCACTTCTTGCGGGGATAGTTATCCCGAGAATAGTGAGCAGGCCGGAAGAGGCGCGCCGCGCCAAGGCGGGGGTTCAGATAAAGAGCATCGAAGGTGCGCTGAATCTGTTCAAGATCGACAACGGTTTCTATCCCTCCACCGAGCAGGGGTTGCAGGCGCTTGTGGAAGAGCCGAAGTCGGGCGAACTACCGTCAAACTACAAGGATGGCGGCTACCTTAAGAAGGTTCCGATGGATCCCTGGAACCATGAGTATGTATACCTCTCCCCCGGGCCGCACGGCGATTTTGATCTGATGTCATACGGACCCGACGGCGAAGAGGGTGGCGAAGGGAAGAACGCCGACATAAACAACTGGGAGCTGGAGTGATCAATTTCAGAAAAAGCGGAGCGCCGTTTCACCCCCAGGGTGGAAAGATGTCCTCCGCACTCTCCGCGGAGGGGGGATTTACGATGATAGAGATAATTGTCGTGGTTCTCATCATCAGCATATTCGCCTCGTTCGCGATGCCGAACCTCGGAAACATAGGGGAGTTCAATTTAAAGAACAACGCGCTGAAACTTTCACGCACGATAACCTATCTCTATACGAAGGCAGCGTCGGCACGCAAGACAGTGCGCCTCGATTTCGATCTTAAAAAGGGGAAATACGAAGCAGCCATCCTTAATCTCCAGGGTCAGTTCGAGCCTGTAGAATTCCCGCTTTTCAAAAAGGGTAATTTTTCAAGCGGAATCGCCGTGAGAAAATTCACCACCCTCTTTAACGGAGAGCCGGCTGGACAGGCGGGATACCTTCATTTCATGCCGGAAGGTTTTGCCGAGAAGGCGGTCATAGTTCTCGGCGATAAAAAGGGGAGGCTCATATCGCTTGTCGTCGACCCTATTTCCGGAAAGGTAAAGATCGAAAAGGGGCAGGTTCCTTTTGAGTATATGGAAGTTGAAGCGCTAAACAGTCTGCCGGTCACCGGCTCTATAAAAGTTTATATTTCAGAAGCGCCTCTTGTGGCGGTTTGACGGAGCAAAAGATGATCGACGCTGAAACATTAAAGGATAACTTTCTGGAACAGGAGGAGGGTTTTACCCTCATAGAGATCGTCATCAGCGTGGCGATCATTTCGATAGCGCTGGTCACGCTCCTTACGATCCTTAACAGGACTATCGTGGCCTCAGGCGACAGTAGCATTCTCACAAGAGGGGTGATGCTGGCGGAAGAGAAACTCACAGTTGCCGAAGTCGAAGGCGAGCTTGCCGCCGGAGTTTCGGAATGGGAAACGGATAAACGCTATCCCCGGTTCAGGTACCGGAAGACTGTCGAGCCGACTCCGCTGGAAGGTGTTGTGCAGGTGAAGATGGAAGTCATGTACGACAAAAAAGCCGTTGTATCGATGGAAAATTTCGCAAGGTAGATATGGAAAATAGATCACTACGCGCGCAGTGGAAAGGGGAGAAAGGTTTCACCCTGATAGAGATACTGATCTCCATAACCATTTTCAGCCTGATATTCACATTCATTCTGAACGTACTCACGACCAGCATCTCCGCAAGCCAGTCAGCGGAAAAAACGATGGATGTAGACCATGTTGGGAGATTCATCATAAAAAGGATTACCGCCGACCTCGTTTCCGCCACGACGCTTCCTCAAAGCAAATCGGGCGGGTTCATAGGGAAGGCGCAGATGTACAACGGAAAATCGATGGACGAGATGCACTTCACGTCGCATACGCGTCTTTATTACATGGCGCGTCCGCAGATAGACATATCTGAGATAGGCTACTATTTTCTACCCGACGTCAACGAACAGGGTGAGAACATAATGGTGCTGATGAGGCGGGAGTCGGACGTCGTGGAGGAGAGAATAGACATGGGTGGTGTCTCGTTTCAGATCTCAAACAGCATAAAAGAGCTGAAGATAAGGTACCTGGGAAAGAGCGACAGGAAGCTCTGGCTCGAACATTGGGATTCGGAAAATAACGGCCAGCAGAAAGGGAAACTGCCGAAAGCTGTTTCGGTGGAGCTTACCCTTGCCGACGGCAAGAGGGATTTCTTTTACAGCACAGTTGTGAAGTTGCAGGATTATGAAGGAGCTTAATAACCAGAAGGGAATGGCCCTTGTCATCACTCTCCTTGTTGTGGTGATCCTCACCGTGACTGTAACGGAGTTCATATTCGCCACATGGGTCGATTACTCGATGGCGGCCGATTTCCGAGACGACCAGCGGGCTATCATGGCGGTGCGCGGAGGGGTAGAGGCGGCAAAGGAGATACTTGTGCAGGATTTCAAACAGAGCGACAAGATAGATTCCCTGGTGGAAAACTGGGCCGTGCCCTCTATTCCGGTCCCTTTTTACAATACATTCGTATTTGTGACAATAAAGGACGAATCGGGAAAGCTTGATCTCAACCAGCTTGTCCCCACGTCAGACGAACCAAAGCAGGAACTGGTCGCCATTTTTGTAAGGCTTCTGGAAAAACTTGAGCTCGACAAGGATATTGCGTCAGCGGTTATTGACTGGATAGACATAAATGAAGAGGGATTATACGAGTATGGCTACTACCAGTCTCTCACCCCACCATATAAATGCAAGAATGGGAAGCTCGATTCATTGGAGGAGCTGAAGCGGATAGCAGGGATAACGCCGGAGGTGTACTACAGGCTAAGGCCGTTCGTGACCATCTACTCCGACTGGGGAAGCAACGCAACGATAAATATCAACACCGCTAAAAAAGAGCTTATACATGCGCTTGATGAAGGGATCAGCGAACAGATGGTCGAGCAGTTGATACTCGCGAGAATGGAACAACCGTTTGATAATACGCCAATAATTAAAACGCTCATCCCCGATTTTGCCGATCAGGATCTCTGGGTCAGGTTCAGTCCGCTGATAAAGGTGAACAGTAAAACCTTTTCGGTCACCGCTACCACGACGGTCGGTGAAGTGATGCACGACGCGGAAGCGGTGTTCACCAATCGAAACGCAAAAAGCGCCACATTAAAATATTTCAGGATAATGTAAATGCCGAACTACATAGGTCTTCATATAAAGAAATACAGGGTAGATGCCGTCGCCCTGAAAATAGCCGGCGACTCTTTCACGCTATTGGAGTATGTCTCATCTGACTATTCAGGCGAGGAGAGTTTGGCCGACGCTATAAAAGAGATCGCCCGGAGGTTCGATCAGTTCTCCGCGTCGTGGGTGGTTGGTCTTCCGGCTGAGGATTTTTCGTTCCGCCATCTCACCTTCCCATTCAAGAAGAGAAAGGCTGTCATACAGGCGCTTAAATTCGAACTCGAGACGGTACTTCCGTACTCGTCGCAGGATATGGAATTTTCCCAGACGATATTTTCCTCCGGCGAGAAGACGAAGCTTCTCGCCTCGGCGGTGATGAAAAAGGATATCGAACAGTACCGCACGGCGCTCCGAAAGGCGGGAATTCTTGCGCGGGTAATGATGCCGGACGTTATCGCGCTCGGCAATTTCGGAACCGCGCTCTTGGGGGTAAAGGAGAACGCGTTCATTGCAAACGTGGATAGAAACGGCGCCCTCATGTGCTTCCTCGGCGAGAATGGGTATATGGATATTCAGTCGTCGGAGCGGGACGTGATGGAGTTCCGCAGGTTCCTCGCGACAACAGGGGTGGAGCCCGAAAGGAAATTCATCGGCGGCGAAGGGGCCGATTCGTCGTTTACAAGTTTTTCCAGTAACGGCGACGAATGGAAAAGGGAGCTGAGGGAAAAGCTGAAATCTACCATCTCTCCGGAGAGGATGATGGTGCCGCTCGGTCTTGCCGCGAGAGGGGCTCTTTCACCGCGCGAGGGGATCAACTTTTCAAAGGACAGCGGATTTTATAAAAAATATCTATCCGGTTTCGGGATACACGCAGTCGGCGCGGCTCTCTTCCTGATAATGTGGATCATGTTCATGATTCACAGCAACGGGGAAAAGAGCAGAGAGCTTGCCGCCACTAAAGCGCAGATAGACAAGGTATTCAAGACCGCACTGCCCGGTGTAAAGTCCGTAAAGCCGGCATTCCAGCTAAAGGAAAAGGTTAACGAGCTGGAGACGAGACTCAAGGCTACAGGACTTGTAGCATCCGAGCGTAGCGACCTCCTCTGGCTTTTGACTAAACTTTCCGAGAAGGTGCCCTCGACGTCGACATACAAGGTTCGGGAAGTTTCGCTGGATGAACGGGGAGTTATGCTCTCCGGAGAGGCCGACAATATTGAGGAGATAAACAAACTGCGCGAGGCCATTGAGGGGATAGGTTCGTACAAAACCGTTGAAGTGAATGAAACGAAACCTTCACCGGACAAGAAAAATACAGCTTTCAAGATAAGGATGAAAAAGTGAACCCGTTTTCGAACTATGACAAAAGGACCATTTATGCGATATCGGGCGGGGTCGCGCTCGCGCTCTTTATCGGTCTGGTAATAATCCCGCTGATAAGCCGGTCGAGCGATCTTGACGGCAAGCTTGAGAAGTCGCGGAAAAATCTCACGGAAATAATCGCGCTGGCGGAAAAATACCAGTCTCTTCTAATGAGCAGTCCGCAGGGGCTTCGAAACCAGAGATCAAATGAACCTTTAAGCGTGATTGTGGAAAAAAGCGCGAGGAAGGCGGGGATCGGGGAAAACATTTCAAAGATGACGCCGAAGCTTGCCGGCGGAAAGAACAGGGAAGAGGAGATACTGGTGAGTTTTTCATCCGTTTCACTTACGCCGCTGGTCGAGTTTCTAAAGGATATACAGATCTCCCCTGCCGGGATCAGCGTACAGAAAGGGGTAATCTCTACCTCTTTTGAAAACGAGGAGCGACTGGACGCGAATCTCACCATTGTGAAGGTATTTTAGGCGATGAAGGAAAAATTCACGGCGCTTTTGGAGAGAGTCAGAGAGATATACGCCTCTGCGCGCGAGGTCGTTGCGGGTACGTTCTCCCCGGTGGTGCAATTCGCGGAATCGATGGCAGAGCGCTATCCGATAATCGGCGTGATTGCGGTGAAAATCTCGGAGGGTCTTTCGTGGCTCAAAAAAACCGTCGAACCCGCCCTGAAAGGGGGGGGGAGGAAGACTGTTGGATATGCGGCTCTCTTTTTTGTGTCGCTCATGATCTTCGTGATCCTGGGGTTCGATACGAACAGCTTTAAAAACTATCTCGAATACAAGGTGAAGAGTAAAACAGGGATCTCGGTTTCCATCGGGAAGCTCGGTTTTTCGTTCCCCCCCGGTATCCGTCTACGGGATCTTTCGGTGATCAAGGAGAGTGAAGGGCTGGAGCTTAAGTTAAGCGATATAAGGGGGAGGATCCTCTTTTCCACCCTTTTCACGGGAACACCGCAACTCCGCGTGGTGGCATATGAAAAAAACGGGAGCCTCATTTTCGACGCCGGAAAAAAACTTTTCGGCGACAAGAAGTTCGTTCTTTCCATCGATTCGAAAAATTTTCCGATACATGAAATAGTTGTCAGGGCGTCGGGGAAGGAGTTCCCCGCAAAGGTATCTATAAACGCCAAAGGCGGAGCAAGATTGCTTAAAGACCTGAACAGCGCGGAGGCGAATTTGAATATAGACCTCCGTGACATAAAGATCAGCGAGGGGATTTACGGCGAGGGGCTTATGAAGAAGATGTCCCCTCACAAAGCGGTCTGCGACGTTTCATTAAAGGAGAGAAAACTCGCCACGAAAAATTGCGAGATCGAAACGCCGCTAGGATTTGCTGAGTTGAATCTCAACACCATACTGTCGCCGGTAGTGAACAGAACGCCGCTGAGCGGGACGGTAATAGTTAAAAAGCCTACCGGATTTCTGGAACCGCTTCTTTCCATGAATGAAAAATTGAGGAAGCCTGACGGCTCATATCACATCCCGATGAAAGGGACGTTCGCCAGCCCGGGTCTTGTGATGTAATGTCAGCCCCTGAAAATCTGACGCACGAGGAATCCGGGGAGAGAGCCGAAAAAACATCGTTTCTCTTAAAGGTAGCGGTGACACTGTTTCTCCTCGCGGTATCTCTTTTTGCAATCGCCGCTCTATACGCCTACAGGGCCATAGACGCGGATATGGTAAAGGATAAGATTGAAACTCTCTCCATGGAAGAGATCGGGCTGGATCTGAGAATAGGATCACTTGAATTCGAATACCCGACAACGCTCTACCTCAACGACACAAGAATTTTCACTGTCGATGGCGAGCTGAAACTGGGTGATATTGAGGCGCATCTACTGATAAATTCGATCCTCCGGGGCGCGCCCGCTATCAGGATAAATTCAAAGGCTGGCGAGGGTTTTGTGTCCGCCGACTTCGGTGTGGAGTTTGATCATGCACGGTTTCAGCTTGTCCATCCCTCCATGAATCTCAGGGTATACAACTATCCGATCGCATCGCTTTTCAGTGATACCGAAGGCGTACCGCTCCCTGTCGACGGAAAGCTGAGCGGAGACGGGACGTTCCAGCTTTCCAAAGCTGACTGGGAAAGGTCATCCGGAAAATTCATGTTCAGGATATTTGATATCTCGCTTGACGAATCGCTGTTCAGCAGTGATGGCGGATTGAAGGAAAAAAAGATGAAGGAGCTTTCCTTCAGCGAGGCAAACTGCACCATGGTTCTCGACGGAGGGAGGATAAGAACGGAAAACTGCGTCATCGAATCTTCCCACGCTGAGATGGAACTGGTATTTTCGGAAAAGCTGTACACCATAATGTCGAACAACCCTATGGAGGTTACGCTGGTGATCCGCAATCCACAGGATTTTCTGAAAACATATTTTTTCTTCTATCGCCAGTACAGATCGGGCGAGGACGAATACCGTATACCTTTTATGATTGCCCCGATAAATGCACCAGACGAAACCGGAACGGCCGAATGAATTTAGCGGTGCGTCTCCAGATTATTCACATTGTCGCCGAAAATGCGGGACATCACCCCTGAAGTTTTCAGGAAGTCATGAGGGAAACCGAGCTCGATCCTGCTCGCGGTTTCGAGTTTCTCCATATGCGTGTCATCGAGAGTAAAGTCGAACGCCTCCAGGTTCTCTCTCATCTGTTTATCCGTTTTCGCCCCGACGATAGGGATCGCCCCTTTACTTTTCACCCAGTTGAGGGCTACCTGCGCCATTGAACGACCCGATTCCTTCGCGACCACTTGGAGCGTTCCAAGTATCTTCAACCTTCTTTCATCCATTATGGATGCCTGGTCTTCCGTATATCTTTTGCTACCGTCGGTCGAAACGAGTTTTCCATCCTTTACGCTGTACTTGCCGGAAAGTAGGCCGTAGTTCATCGGCCCCCAGGCAGTAACGGCTATGTCGAGTTCCTTTGCCATCGGAAGAAGTTCTCTTTCGATTGTTCTCTCCATCAGATTGTATTTTAGCTGAAGGGCGGTGAACGGCGTCCATCCGCGAAGCTCTGCAAGCATGTTAGCGCGGGAGACGATCCACGCGGGGGTATCAGAAGCACCAATGTAATGAATTTTCCCGGCGCGGACAAGGTCGTCCAAGCCGCGCATTACCTCTTCAATAGGGGTGGTGTAATCCCACATATGGAGCCAGTAAAGGTCAATGTAATCGGTCTTCAGCCTTTTGAGGCTGGCGTTTACCGATTCCACCATATTCTTTCGATGGTTCCCCCCCGAGTTGATATCTCCCGGCCTCATAATGAGAGTGTATTTTGTAGCGAGCACCAGCCGTTCCCTGTCGGATGAGATGAATTCTGCCAGCCACTTTTCGCTGGTCCCTTCGTGGTATTTGTTTGCGGTGTCGATGAAATTCCCACCCGCTTTCGTGAACGTATCGAATACCCCCCTGCTCTCTTCCTTGTCGGTGCCGAAGGCCCACTCTTTCCCGAAGGTCATTGCGCCAAGGCATATTTCAGACACGCGAAGACCGCTCTTCCCAAGAAGCCTGTATTTCATGGTAACCTCCAGTTCAAGTGATGACCGAATATGCCTTTATACCATATCCGTTTTTACATTTCCGGCGAGAGAGTGATATTGTCGCTTTGGCCTCCCGGCATGATGTTATAAAATAAGCCAGAAAAGGAGATTGTAAAAAGCGATGTTTTTCAAAAAGATATTTACAGCTATTTTTTGCGCCTCTCTGCTGATCGCGCCGATATCGTACGCCGCCGACGATGGCACCGATATCTACAAGGAAGCGATGGAACTTTACAATAAAAAAGAGTATGACAAAGCGGTCCCTCTGCTCCAGAAGGCGGCCGATAGGGGGCATGTGAAGGCGCAAAGGGAGCTTGCGACGGTATACAGGCTCGGCCTTGGGGGGAAAAAAGACCTCAAGAAGGCGGTAGACCTTTATCTGAAATCGGCCTCAAAAGGGGATATGGTTTCTCAGTATTCACTCGGAGCGATGTACGCAAACGGTATAGGCGTAATGAAGAACAGCGCCGAGGCATTTGCCTGGTACAGGAAATCGGCTGAGCAGGGGTATTCAAGCGCCCAGCTGAACCTCGGCCTCCTCTACTACCAGGAGAAAGAGTTCGAAAAGGCGCTCGACTGGTTCGTAAAATCTGCTGAACAGGGGAACGACGGAGCGCAATTCGTGATAGGCGAGATGTACCGGCTCGGTTCCGGCGTAGACAAAAACCTGCAGGAGGCGAGAAGGTGGTTCTCTATATCGGCCACGAAGGGGAACACCGCGGCGAGAAAGAGGATCGAAGAGCTTGACCGCCTTGAAAATCCTACAAGTCTGCCGAGATAGAATCAACACACCTTTCAGCATTCGGCCCAAACCGCAAGCGGGGATCATCTCCAAGCATATGCATAGGATTCAACCGTGAGGTATTAAGAGTATGTTTTCCGTCGTGTATACTATTTCGATGGGAATTATTAGGGGGGAGTACATGAAATCGGGGCATATTATTCTGTTAACTGTATTCCTGGTTCAACTCCATATCACCCAAGCAGACGCGATGAACGGATTCTCGCCGCTGGCGAAGGATCGCGTTGTAGTAATGCCGGTAAGAGGAAGCAATATTTCCGCCGACGAGAGCAGTGTGTTCAGGGCGGCGATGGTCGAAAGCCTTCAATCCAGATACGAGGTGCTGAGCGGAAGCGAAGTCGACAACAGGATCAGGGAGATCTTCGCGAAGGAGTTTCGCGAGGGGCTTGACTGCGAAACCGAGGAGTGCCTCATTGAGCTCGACAGGACCCTACATGCCGAACTTGTAAAACTTACCGAATCGTTCGGTGCGGAGTTGGTAGCAACGGCAACTGTTGTAAGGAAGGATAGCGGTTACATCCTGATTGTCTATCTGAACAACGTCGCGCGAAACAGGGTGGTGTTTGCCCGAAGCGAGCCGTGCAAGGGGTGTGACGAGTTTGAAATTGTCGGCAGGCTAAAGAGGATGATTGACGACGGACTCGTAAATCTGGAAAATTCAAAGCCGGACATGGTTGAACATGCGGAAAACATTTCGAAAACTTTTAAAAAAATATTTCATCTGGGACCGCCCGCTGAAAGGAAAAGCAGGAATTTTGAACTGGTTCTTTTGAATGCCCCTTCGGAAGTGAAGATAAGGGATGTCGGCTGGTACTCCGTCGTGAATGCCCCTGCCGGTTATGGCGTCGGCTTTGATATTAATATCATGGAAATGCCGGTTAACATACACGCAAGATATTTAAAGGCCGACAGCGGCGGTGACGTCGTTTCATTTTACGATGAGAAGGATTATTTAAAGAATCTCGGAACAAATATGGAAAATTTAGTCCCCGATTATCTGTATGGGGACTACTCGTTTACCCAGTACAGTCTGGGTGTGAGGAGATACTGGGAGTTCCAGCGTTTTTATTTTACACTTTCTGGAGATTTGTCCGCCGCTGACGTAAGCCTAACCATTGACAAGAGCGACTATTCCGGCTCTTTGGCTGGGTTAAATCTGGAGGGGGGCGCCTATTGGAAATTCAGTCAGGGGGGGAGCAGTATTGGCGTATTTTTTGGCTATATCTATTTAACCGGAGATTCGGATATAGCCCAGGCAAATTCCTCAAACGGTGGAATGGCGTATATCTATAACTGGTAGGGGAATTTCTACTTTATCCCTTTTGCCTTCAGGAATTCGGCATATTCCATGTCCTCTTTGAGGATATGAACTTGCAGCCATTCGGTTACCACAGCGGTAATTTCCGCCGCCATTATCCTGCTGTTGGCCTTTCCGGCCTTATATTCCACAAACAGTCTTCGTACCTCTTCAGTAAATTTTTCATGGCTCGATTGGTGGTTTTGAAAGTCCGGATAATCATTTTTCAGCAGAATGATCTCCTCGTCAATGAAGTGGGTGACTGAATATTCAAGGAGGCCCATAAGCGTGCGATTGACTATTTCTTCGCTTTTTTTACCCATCATCGCGTCGCGAAGATCGTTGATATAAGTGAAAATGACTTCGTGCTGTTCGTCGAACAGCTTGATCTTGGTAGAGTATGAATCATCCCAGACAAGCTTGGGCATCTGCTGAACTTTCATAAGCGGTTTCCCCATATAACGCCAATCTCACACGCAATCAAAGGGGACAGGATACTACCGGGTTTATGGAAATTCAATATTTTTTGAGCGGAAATATTCGACATAGTCCTTGTCGGTTTTCACGATGTGTACCTGTATCCATTCGGTAAGTACGCCGGTAATTTCAGCGCTAATGATCTTGCTGTTGGACTTGTCGGCTTTGGACTGGACATACAGGCCTTTCACCTCGTTCATGAAATTATCGTGTTCCTGCTTGTGATGCTCATATTCGGGGTATTCGTTCTTGAAAAGGAATATTTCCTCCTCGAGAAAATGTGTCATCGTGAAGTTTAGAATGGATTTAAAAGTGTGTTCTATCATATCTTCGGATCTGTTCCCCATCATGATGTCCCGAAGCTCATTTATGTATTCGAACAGTTCCTTGTGCTGGCTGTCAAATTTATCGATGCCAAGCGAATATTTATCATCCCATTCAAGTCGGGGCATGACGTGAATATGGTCAGTTATTACCTTTTTATCCATATAGCTTCCTTAATTATTTGTTCTGCCCGGCACTGATTCATTGCCGGATTAAACCAATTCTCCCCCCGCAGCATTCTAAACCAGTACTGGCAAGAATTTCTATAGTAATGGCAGTCACAACAGCAAAATATCTTGTATAGAGAATATCGGTTTATGTGGGAATTATAACACTTTTAGGAAGAAATTTGTCCAGTTCGAAACGGTTTTTCAATAACGGAAAATCGCGGATATCAGGGATTGATCTGCCTCGGGAGAGGCGCCCTTTTTCAGGCGCCGCTCCCTTCGGCAAAAAGTACCGGGTAGCTTATATGGCATTAAAAGGAAATAAAAGGAGTTGAGTCTTTCCTTTAAAGGTTTATCGCTACCCGGGATGAGGCATTGTTTTTATCCTTCAAATTAAGTTTAGGATCCGATGATATTTTCAGCCACGCTTCCCTGATGTCGTTCAGCAGGGATATTGATTGATCCACCATTGCAATATCCCCGTTTATATTCGCCTGTGTAAGCTTGATGGTGATAAGGTGATATGCTTTTTCGAGACTGCTGGCAACTTCCCCACCTTTTTGGCGGTTTAGGGATTCCTGAAGTTCTCCGACTATTTTCTGGGCTTTTGAGAGGTAAAGTCCCCTGCCGGCGATATCATTTTCCCGCATTTTCTTTTTGCATTCATTCAGGAAGCGTATCGCCCCATCGTACATCATCAATACCAGTTTCATTTTTCCGGCGGTACTTACTTCGTTTACCTTGTACGTTTGCAGATGCCTGTAGCTCATTTAATCTCCCTCATTGTTATTTCCTCAATCCCGGCAGGTTGGCGAGCTGATTTGTAAGATATTCGCTCTGCCCTTTGAGCCGGGACATCAGCACTTCAAGTTTTACGTATTTTTCGGTAAGGTTTTTCTCCTTGAGAGCTATCCTGTCCTCCATCGATTTTATGTCGTCGCCAAATCCTTTATGAAGCTGTTCCAGGTGCCGCCGCTGATTGAAAACGGCGCCCTCTGTTGAAAATTCGGTAAGATAACTGGTCTGGAATTTCACCTGTTCGGCAATACCGACAACCGGCGTAAACGATCCCGTCTGGCCAGACCTTAAGGTCGACATCGGTGCCCTTATCAACAGGCCCTCAAGGTCAGAACCTTTCGGCCCTTCCCAGAAGTTCCCCGAATTTTTCAAAGTTATCCATTCGCTCTGGCCCTGCCTGCGCATCAGTATTTCATTTACACCGGATACGGGATTTGGCCTCACCTGAGTGTCATACCTGCCGGAAACCGTCGCTCCGCTTGCGTCGCTGAATGAAAAACTTCCGGAGCCGGACGATACAAACAGGTTTGTCACGCTCAGTATGTTCTTCTGTATTGCAACCCTGAGTGTCGCTTCGTCAACCGCTATCTTGTTCTGGGAATCGCTTTTTATCCCTATCTGCGGCAGAGAACTGTACCATCCTGAACCTGCGTTTGCTGTCCCTACAGTGCTCGAAAAAATCGTCCTTAGACGGTACTGAATATTCTTCAGGGTGCTGTTTCCAAAGAGAATGCCTGATTCCCTGGTTGTTACGTCGTAATAATCATGTTCCTTGGTTTTGTCCATGAAATCGTTGTAGGCGTTTACGAAGCCTTTTACGTTGGCAACTAGGTCGTCCGGATTGCTTTCAAAAGTAATGGTGCCGGAGCCGGTGCTTAAAAGATCGAATTTGACGCCGTCTATCAGGTCATCAAAAGAGTTCTCTTTTCTGGTAATGGTCATTCCATCAAGCTCTACGACTGCATCTTGAGCGCTTTGGGTTTCCGTGAAGTTCATCGTCTGATTGTCAAACCCGGACCAGTTTGGATAGTATTCCGCTGAAACGGAAAAAGCGGCGTCCGCCCCAGCTACATTGGACGAAAGAAGAAGCCTGTAAGCGGGATTGGAGCTCCCCCCTGTATTAATCGTTGTGGCAGTCAGGCCGAGAGAAGTGTCAGCGTTGATAGCGCTAGCCAGGCCGGATAATGTTGATTCAGTAAATTCTGTGGTTCCGTTTGCAGTGGTGATGGACATGGTCTTCAAACCAGTATTTGCATCAAGACTTGAAAATGTGTTGTCCGACACTATCTTTTGCGCCTTGGCAAGCTGATTTACTGTAAAGCTGTAAGAACCTGATGAGATGTTGGTATTTGGAGTTACGGTTACGACGTCCGATTTTTGAGATGTGTTGTTGTTCTCAAAAGCGCCTTTGACCCCCTTGAACTCGGAAGCCTTGTTTATCCTTCCAGCGGCGGTCTCAAGCGCGAGCAACTTGGTGTTGATCTCCTGCCAGGCCGCCATCTGGTCCTTAACCTTGGTCTGTTTCTGTTTTACCATTTCGACGGGGCGCTTTTCGAGCTCCATCAATTTGGTAATAATACTCGTCGTGTCAAGCCCTGAGGCAAGACCGCCTACTGAAATAGCCATATATAAATCCTCAAACTCCTTTTAAGTTCAATTAACTTATCGGGGAATTCTGACTTTTTCATTAGGGGGAAGATAGAAAAATCTTTGAAAATCGGGCGTAGCTATCTTGTTGAATATTTTGCACATATGGCAAAATATTGTGGGCGGGTCATTTGACCCGCCCACAAGTTGGACTTATCCGTTAACGTTGCAGAGAAATCCGAGCCGTTTTTGGCCTGTTTTCTCGGTCAACTGGCGGATACTCGTATCGGTTCTGACGTCAGCCATTGAGGGAACTTTTTCCCTGTTCTCGGCGACAGACTCGATAACCAGCTTCCCGCTGGCCCGGTCCACGGAGTACCTTGCGCGTTCCTTAAGGACATTGAAGTTGTCCCTGATCCGCGCATTAAGTTCGTGTGACACGGTTTTATCAGTTTGGCCGTTAGAACCTGATTGAACCCGTTCCTGCTCGCTTGCTGAAAGGTTATCTCCGGGGACTTGAGGCCTGGAGCTGGCGTCCAGATTCGACGTGCCATTATTCGGCACGACGGCGGATGTCACAGCTTTTATTTCCATTTCTCAATCCTCTTAGTTATGCGATATTACCTGTTCAATTTTATCCAAGGAGCTGCAGCACTGTCTGCGGTACGAGGTTGGCCTGCGCCAATATCGCCGTAGAAGCCTGCGAAAGGATCTGGTTCTTGGTAAATTCCGAGATCTCAGCCGCATAATCGGCGTCCCTTACCTGTGATTCGGCATTTGTCAGGTTCTCGGTGTAAACCGCGAGGCTCTGCAGTGTGTGCATAAGCCTGTTCTGCAGTGCGCCGAGGCGGCCTCGTCCGTCGGTAACTTTCGCGATGGCGGAGTCGATCCCTGCCAGCGATGAAAGAGCGTCCGAAACGCCGGTAACGCTGAGATTCTGGATGGCCAGACCTGTGCTGGTGATAGCGGTAAGGTCGATGGAGTTATTGAAGCTGATCCTGTCGTTGTTCGTTGCCGCAATACCTATCTGAATAACAACAGATATTGAACCAGCCGTGCTCATCGAACCGTCGAGCAGTTTCTGGCCGTTGAACTCGGTGACTGCCGCGGTGCGGTCAATTTCGTCTTTCAGCGCCTGGAACTCACGGTTGATCGTGATCCTTTCCGCGGAGCCGATCGTACCGGTTGCGGCCTGTGAAGCAAGCTCCCTCATTCTTATAAGCATCGAAGCCTGTTCGCCGAGGGCGCCTTCAGCCGTGTTTATCATACCGATACCGTCGTTGGCGTTCCTTATAGCCTGTTTCATGGAGCGAATATCGCCCCTCATCCCTTCGGATATCGCAAGGCCGGCGGCGTCGTCTGACGCGCGGTTGATGCGCATACCGGAAGAGAGTCTCTCAAGAGAAACCTTCAGGTTATCGTTGTTGTTTCCCAAATGTCTCTGTGCGGAGACTGAGAAGTTATTGGTATATACTCGTAGTGCCATTTTCGTAATCCTCCTTGATCAATTTTTTGGCGTCCTTGCCATTTGTTATCTATCTATCTATCTATCCAAGCATCTTTCTCAACTACTTTTCGTTTCCTAAAAATCACCTTCCTCTCAATCATTTTGCTGACAAAATTTAGCGTTAAACTCCCTGGAGACCCAGCAGACTCCAGGTAGACGCAGTACTCCTGTATAGCCATATGGGAAAAAGGCGCACCCTGCCGTTCATCCCTGCGCCCGATCTCGCATGTCATACAGACGCAGAACGGGCGTAGTCGCGGATCACGACTTCATTTCCCATCGATCAATCCATTTCGTTCCTCTTTTCCAAAAAGTTGCAATGTTCATCCACCTGGAGTTACATAAACTCCAGACAGGCGCAGTACTCCTGTATAGCCATATGGGAAAAAGGCGCACCCTGCCG
>JAOUMJ010000033.1 GCA_029881495.1 Nitrospinota bacterium
TTCAAGGGGAACCCTGCAAAAACAAGCGGAACTCTTCCGGCTGTCGGCTCCCAGGCAAAGGATTTCAAACTTGTAAAGACCGATCTTTCCGAGATAACGCTTTCCGACCTGGCCGGAAAGAAAACAATACTGAATATTTTTCCAAGTCTCGATACCGCCGTCTGCGCCAGCTCCGTTAGAAAGTTCAACGTGGAGGCGGCAAATGTGAGCGGTACGGTTATTTTAAATGTCTCTGCCGATCTCCCATTCGCCCAGAAACGTTTCTGCGGGGCCGAAGGGATAGAGAATGCGGTGACCGCGTCAACATTCAGAAGCTCATTCGCATCGGATTACGGCCTTGAACTGACCGACACGGTCCTCGCAGGACTCTGCTCGCGCGCGGTTGTAGTGCTGGATGGAAAAGGAAAGGTGATCTACACCGAACAGGTGCCGGAGATCACGCAGGAACCCGACTACGAAAAGGCCCTCGCTTCTGTTAAGTAATTAGGCTTTACCAGTTTTACAAATTTGCCTGTCGCTGTCATGCCCGTGCAGACGGGCATCCAGTGTATTGGCTTTAAGATTGAATCCCTCTTAAGTTAGTCCTTGCACCTGGGGAAACGAAGACAACAGGTAAAAACATCTGGATCCCCGCTGGAGTTTATCCCCGCAGAGGTGGGGACGGGGATGACAGAAGGGAGAATACTTCGTCGTGAAAATGGCGCGCTACCGCACTTGATTACTATGTTAGAGCGCGGCACGGGAACCTCTACGAGGCCGGCAGTGCAGACTTGCCTGCTCTTGCGGCAACGTCCTGTTGCCGCTCCATCAGGCCCGACTCCCTGGCTAAATTGACCTCCTGTCAATTTGCCCTCGCTATCCGCTCGGGCCGCCAGTACGCTTCAAGTCTTGCCGGGAGGAAATATATACCGGTCAGGAACTAATAAACTTCATCGTAAAAATGGCGCGCCCGGCAAGACTTGGTCACTCTCGCATTTTCTCCTGAAAATGCTCCATCGACCCCGATACGTTTTCTCGCCAAACGTCCTGTTTTGCGTTGCTCCCTCTTCGGTCGCAAACGAAAACTCACTTCAAGTCTTATTAACTGGCAGGATTTTTACAAGAAAGGCAGAAGCCTTTCTTGTAAAAATGGCGCGCCCGGCAAGACTTGAACTTGCGACCTACGGATTAGAAGTCCGTTGCTCTATCCAGCTGAGCTACGGGCGCATCAATAAGGCAGTAATGGAAGAATATACCACGCCACGACCGGACGGCAAATCGCGAAATGTGCAGCCCCGGCATTCCCCTTCGGCGTGGAATACTATCCTGAAAAATCCCCTCATCCGTAATTCACATCCGGGATGTTCGTCGACGCAAGGCAAATGCCGGTTTCCTCTGAGAACTCCCAACTGTTTAAAAGGGAAAAGATTGGAAAAATGAGATGCAACTCTACGGCGGCGGAGCCTTTACCTAAACCGTTACGAATAGGGTAAAGACCCCTTCCGCTCGCAGATCAAACCAGTGCCATTCTTGTTTCGAGTTCATCCTCTATTACCTTTTCTATTCCGCCCATCCGGTTTATAACCTTCTTCAATTTCCTGTATGCCTCGATCACTTCGGGAGGAATATCTTCACTAACCTCAAGATCGCTATACGATATGTATGCCTTTATCCCGTATTTCATGTTCACGCCGAAATACCAGATCTGTCCGCCCTGAAAATAGCCGTCTCTGGTATCGTTCGTATGCGGATAGCCTCGCGGTGAAGTAATAACTACATGCGGTGCGACGACCCATGCCTTTTCCAACTCCGGCTGCTCGTTAAAATAAACCTCCACATATGACTGCTTTTCCGCGGATGCAGGGGTAAATAAAAGACCCGACAATATGAATGTAAATATCAATGCTCTATTCATTTCACTTCACCTCATTTCTTTCCGGCAATACTTGCGGACTTTTATCAAGAGCCGCAATACCGTGGTAACCTTTTGCTTCCAGTATCGTCATTCGGGTCTCTAGTCTTAACCAATAAATATGCATACATCATGCCGATAGGTATTAAAAAAATGTTTTCAATGGGATAGAAAAATGTTTCATTTATTTATGGCAACAAGTACAGAGGTAAAAACGTGACAAACAATAAATATTTGTATTATTTATTTAACGGTATATGAGAGATGAACGATCAAGGAATTTTAATAAATGTACTGCGGTACAAAAAAGGCCCCTCTCGATGGAAGAGGGGCCTGAAAAAAACCAGAACAAAGGATAATTATTTATCCTTGAAGTACTCCTTCAGACCTTCGTTATTTGCCTTCATCCCTTTTTGTCCCTCTTTCCAGTTCGCCGGACAGACTTCGCCATGTTTCTCGGTGAACTGCAGAGCCTCTACCATTCTTACTGCTTCATCGACATTCCTGCCGAGATCGTTATGGTTTACCACCTGATGTTTCACGACGCCGTTCTTATCTATAAGGAAGAGACCGCGGTAGGAGATCCCCGCCCCTTCGACAAGCACGTCGTAATCGGCCGAGATGGTTTTGTTCAGATCCGAAACGAGAGGGTAGGTAACACCCTTGATGCCACCCTCCTTCACCGGCGTATTGAGCCAGGCGAAATGGGAAAACTTCGAATCGACGGAGACGCCAAGAACCTCGGTGTTCAGTTTATTGAAGGTACTTAGCTTCTCCTGGAATGCGTGAAGTTCCGTCGGGCAGACGAAAGTGAAATCGAGGGGATAGAAGAATAGAACAACATATTTCCCCTTGAAGTTCGATAAGGTGATTTTTTCAAATTTACCGTTTACAACCGCGTCCGCCGTGAAATCGGGCGCCTGCCTGCCTACCAATACAGCCATAATAATTCCTCTCCAAAATATATTTTTTCGGTTATCAGTTTAGAAACAGGTATATTCTGCCAAATTATATTAAAGAGGTCAAGTTAATCCAATTATAAACTAATCCTCCAATAATTCAAGGAGTTGAGGATGTATCTGGGGGTTCCCGGCACAGCATGTCTCCCCAAAAAGATCGAGGGGCTTGCCCTTCATATCGGTAACGATCCCGCCCGCTTCCGAGACTATCAGCGCGCCCGCGGCCATATCCCACGGTTTCAGCCTCTGCTCCCAAAAGCCGTCCAGCCGGCCGCACGCTACATACGCCAGATCTATCGCCGCCGCGCCGGGGCGCCGGAGCGCGCGGACCTCCATTATCACGCGGTTGAAATTGTTCAGATTGTTCCTTGAGCTTGTCTTCACGTCGTATGGGAAGCCTGTCGCGACCAGCGACTTGTCGAGTTGCGAAGTTTCTGAAACTTTAATGGAGTGACCGTTCATCGTGGCTCCGCCATCTTTCTTAGCGGAGAAGAGCTCGTCACGTAGCGGATCGTAGATCACCCCCAGCAGAATTTCGCCATCCTTAACCAGCCCGATGGAGACCGCGAACATAGGAAAGCCGTGCGCGAAGTTCGTGGTGCCATCGAGTGGATCTATTATCCATTGATAGGGAGAACCGCCGTTGATAGACGTCCCCTCTTCCGCGAGTATGCCGTGATCGGGGAAGCTCTCCGATATAGTGGCTGTTACCGCCTTTTCACAAAGAAGATCCACTTCGGTAACAAGATCTATCCTCCCTTTTAGTTCTATATCGAGGTTTTTCTTTTCGTAATACTCCCGCTGTATTTCACCAGCCTGTACCGCCGCGTCAAACGCGATATCGAGCATATCCTGTGTCCCTGGTTCCATAGCTGATTCCTTCCTGAAATTAAGAGGTCGAAGAGGAGGCAATCCATCCCCCGCCTATAACTATATCACCCCGGTAGAAGACCGCGGCCTGTCCCGGAGCTACGGCTCCGACCGCACCCATGAATATCACCTTCAGACTCTTTTGTTCGGTATCCTCCACTCTGCATTTGATTGGCTCCTGACGGTAACGTATTTGAACTTCGAGAACATCTCCGCTCTCGACCGGGAGGTGCCATGTGAGGTTTTCTACTGTCATCGACACCGTATGGAGATCGGTTTCCGACCCTACCACGACGGTATTCGTTTCAGGATGGATCGCCGTGACATATAGCCTGTGCGCGTGTCCTACTCCTAACCCTCTCCGCTGGCCTATGGTGTAAAAATGAGTCCCCATATGTTTCCCGACCACTTTTCCATCGGCTGTTACGATGCTCCCTTCCCTCGGCTCCACGCCGTACTCCGTCATGAAATTCTTGTAATCGTCATCCGGCACGAAACATATCTCCTGGCTCTCCGCCTTCATTGCGGTCTTCAGTCCAAGGCTCTTCGCCTTCTCTCTTGTCTCCTCCTTTGTCAGCTCTCCGATAGGAAAAAGTATTCTTGAAAGATTTATCGAAGGCGTATCAAACAGGAAATAGCTCTGGTCCTTGTTTCTGTCCGCTCCGCGTGCTATCAAATACCTCTCTCCATCCCTCACAACCCTCGCGTAGTGCCCGGTGGCGAGCTTATGTATCCCCATCTGCGCACCCTTTTCGATGAGCATTTCGAATTTTAAGACGCGGTTGCAGGCGATGCATGGGTTCGGCGTGCGCCCCGCCTTGTATTCATCAACGAAATATTCGACCACGTTCACCTTGAACGCGTCTTTCATGTTGAGCGTGTAGTGCGGGATGCCGAGTTTTTCTGCAACTCGCCTCGCGTCGTTCACGTCATCAAGTGAACAGCACCCCTGGCGCTGAACACCTTCCGGCTGGTTCCAGAGGCGCATCGTCACACCGACAGGCTCGTACCCCTCTTCAAGAAGGATCGCCGCCGCAACGGAAGAGTCTACCCCTCCGCTCATCGCAACCAATACTTTTTCTTTCATATCGACACTATAAGATATCGCGCAATAAAAACTAAATTAATTGGAAGCAACGATTCAATGAATGCGGGATTCGCGAAGTTTGCAGATAAGAATTATCATAGACAGTATCAAGGTAACGAGATTTGAAATTATTACAGGCCAGGCGTTAATGAAAATCCCGTACACTAGCCAAAGCGCCACGCCGGAAGAGAAGAGAATATACATCCCTAGCGACAAATCCCTTGCCGACCCTGTTTTAACAACCTTTACCAATTGAGGGATGAAAGAGATGGTTGTAAGGAGTCCCGCCAGAAAACCGGTGATAACCACATAAGTTTCGTTCATTTGCCGGCGGGCTCGAACACGAAAAGGACTATCTCTGATTCGGTGCCGAGCCTCATCGGGGGGCCCCAAGTTGACGTTCCGCTAGTGGTATAGAGGGATGAACCATCGTTCCTGAAATATCCGAACGGATACGACATCACCGCCTTGACCAACAGGCTCATCGGAGGAATCTGCCCTGCGTGCATGTGGCCGGCGAGGGTGATATCTATTCCAAGTTCCGCCGCCTTGTCGAATGGATCAGGCCTGTGAGACAAAAGGAGTTTTATCTTTCCTTTAGAATCATCAGTCAGCATCGCCTTTAGCACCGTTTCATAATCCCTGTATGTATTTCCCGCCGGATCGTCTATCCCCATCAAAAGGAGTTTTCCCGAAACTGTTTTTGTTTCGTTGCGAAGAACATGGATCTTGCTTTGCTTCAGAAATTCCTCGAATTTTTCAATCCCGACGTAGAATTCGTGGTTGCCCGCGACAGCGTATTTTCCCCTGCGCGCTTTTAATTTTTTCAACACATCAATATGTTCCTTCAGCGCTTCCGGGTCGTCGTCAATAAGGTCCCCGGTTATGACTATCACGGCCGGCGATACGCCGTTTACCATCTCGACCACATTTTTGAGCCAGTCGACCGATTTAAACCTAGTCAGGTGCAGATCGGAGAGTAGAACAACCTTGTATCCCTCCAGCCTCTTCGGGAGATTCTTTACAGGTATATGCAGTTCCTTGAAAGTGGGCGCCCCCGAAGCGTTATATATGGAAAGAAGCGAAAGGAAAAGCGTCAAGACAAGGGTGATTATCGTCAGCTCCTTTGGGTGCTCGGGGAAAAAATAGAGAAAAAGCTCCCTTAATATGAAAAGACCTAACGCAAGGCCGATGGCGCCAAGCCATACCGATCCAAAGTAAAACAGGATGTTCGAATTTACGATCCGCATGAAGAAATGGCCGAGCATGAACGAAGCGGCGGCTGTGTACATGAAGATGCGCAGATATTTTCTCTCTTTTTCCGAAAACCGGAGATCATTCACTATCCTGTAATAGACAAGGTAGTGAATTCCGAAATAGACGGTTGAAAAGATGAGGAGGAACAATAAAAACCTGATCAATGCGCTCTCCCTAATTCAAAATGGCAAAACATGCCCTTGAGCCGTTTCGAGGTAATATACAACATTTTTTATCCGCTGGAATACATCTGCTCCTGTCCGGAAAAATATTCATCGGCATTGGAATGATATCGCGTATCGTTTAACCACCTAATCGAGAAGCCGCTTTAGCCTGTCGATAAGCGCGAGCGCCTCAACAGGGGTCATGTTATCAAGGTCGGTATTTTTAAGTGTATCAATTACCGGATGATGCCTCGCGTCGAAAAGGGATATCTGCTCCTTCTCCTTTTTCCCCTCCCTCGATCTTTCCTTTACCCTGAGGGCCGGTTTACCGTCGGGGGCGAATTCCATTTTTTCCAGGTCGGCAAGGACTCGTCTGGCCGATTCGAGGACGGCCGGAGGGAGTCCAGCGAGCCGCCCCACCTGTATGCCGTAACTTTTATCTGCCGGTCCCTTCTCGATCTTCCTCATGAATATCAGTCGGTCGTGGTACTCCTTCGCGCTTACGTTATAGTTCGCCACACCCTCCATCGACTCCGCCATGTCGGTCAGCTCATGGTAATGCGATGCGAAAAGCGTTCTCGCCTTTAAGTGCGCGAGATGTTCCGCCACCGCCCACGCGATGGAAATTCCGTCGAAAGTGCTTGTCCCTCTCCCTATCTCGTCGAGAATAATGAACGAGCTCTTTGTAGCATTGTTGAGAATATTCGCGGTCTCAACCATCTCCACCATGAAAGTGGAAAGCCCTTTCTGCAATCTGTCCTGCGCGCCTACGCGTGTAAATATCCGGTCTGCTATCCCGACCACTCCGCTTGTCGCGGCGATGTATCCCCCCATCTGCGCCATCAACACAGCCAACGCGCTCTGCCTGAGATAAGTCGATTTTCCCGCCATGTTCGGCCCGGTGATAATCTTCAGCGTCTCCCCCCCGTCGCCAAGCGTTACGTCGTTTGGAACGAAGTTCTCCTCCGTCATCAGACGTTCGATGACCGGGTGGCGCGACGCTTCGAGATAGAGTTCGGAATTTTCCGTCAGCTCAGGTTTGCAGTAATTGTTCAGGCGCGCCGTTTCTGCGAGCGATACCGCCACATCCAGCCTGGCGACCATATGCGCGGCCTCGCCGATGCGGGTGAGGAACTTCAATGTTTCATCCCTCAGCTCCTCCACAAGCTTCGCCTCCATTGTGCGCGCTCGCTCTTCGGATGTGGCAAGTTTCTCCTCTATCTCCTTCAGCTCCGGCGATACATACCGCTCGCAGTTGAGAAGCTCCTGTTTTTTTATCCACCCGTCCGGCGCCTTGCCGGAATGCTTCTTCGTTATTTCTATGTAGTAGCCATGTATCCTGTTGTAGCCGAATTTCAGGGAGGAGATACCGGTCTTCTCCTTCTCCGCCTGTTCCATATCCTTTATCGCGTCGGCAGATTTTTGCGAGAACGACCGAAGCTCGTCCAACTCCGCGCTGTAGCCTTCATTTATGAAACCGATATCCTTGAACGTAGCCGGGTGGTTGTCGCTTACGGCGCCCTCCAGCAGAGCGCGGAGTTCATCGAGATTGTCCCACCTTGCGGAAAGATCGCTTATCACCCCGCTGTCGAGCCCCTTCACCGTGCCTATGATACCGGGGAGGAGAGCTACGGAATTTTTAAGCGATGAAAAATCGCGCGGGTTGAAATTCTTTCCCGCGATACGCGAAGAGGCGCGCTGAAAATCGGATACTCTTTCAAGTATCGCCTGCAGTGACGCGCTCTCCCTGAAATTCTGGAAAAAGACGGTGACGAGCTCCTGCCTTTTGAGTATCGTCTCCTTTTTCTTGAGCGGTTTTAATATCCGGTTCCTCAGGAGCCTCGCCCCCATCGGCGTCTTTGTTCTGTCGAGAACCTCCAGGAGTGTTCCGTCGCGCGAGCCGTCCGAGAGGTTTGAAACAAGCTCCAGGTTCCTTGTTGTCGCCGCGTCCATCTCCATCTCTTCCCCCGCGTGGAGATACCTTATCGACGTCAACGAACTCAGCCCACCGGGGCTCTGTTTGGCGATGTACCCTACCGCGCCGCCGGCGGCTCCGATGGCGGCTATCCTGTTTGCCAGACCGAAACCTTCGAGAGATGACACTCCGAGAAGTTCGCACAATCTTTTTCGCGCCTCATCCGAATCGAAATTGACGAAATCGAATTTTTCCAGTTTCAGATCGGAATTCTCAAGCGACCCGGCCAGAGGAGAACCGTTCTTCATGCTGTCTGGCACGACTATCTCCTTCGGCGCGAGCCGCACCAGCTCGTCCATCACCTTTTCAAAACGCTTTTCGCCATCGAATTCCTGCGCGTCGAACGTTCCGGTCGAGAGATCCACAGAGGCGAGACCAACAAGCCCATCCTCCTCGCAAAGGGCGACAAGATTGTTCGCCTCCTTCTCGTTCAGCAGATAATCTTCCGTGAGCGTTCCGGGCGTTACCACCCTTACGACCTCTCTTGCGACAAGCCCCTTTGCCTCCTTCGGATCCTCCACCTGCTCACAGATGGCGACCTTGAATCCCGCATTGACCATTCTTGAAAGATAGGTAGTGAGAGCGTGATATGGAACGCCGCACATCGGCTCATCCCTCTCCTTGCTTCTTGAGGTAAGGGCTACATTCATGGTTCTCGCGGCGATCTTCGCGTCCTCGTAGAACATCTCGTAAAAATCCCCCATGCGGAAAAAGAGGATGCAGTCCGAATAGTTCTTTTTTATTCCGAGGTACTGCCGCATCAGCGGTGTTGTATCTTTACTCATCCGGCCCTGCTCTTAGAGCACTATCCCCTTGAAGGATTCAATGAGCGCGTCGTATGTCTCCCTTATATGCTGGGGAAGGACGCGCACCTCGCCTACGACCGGCATGAAGTTCGTATCCCCCGACCATCTGGGGACGACATGCATATGGATATGTTCGTCAATCCCGGCCCCGGCGGGGGACCCGACATTCATCCCGATGTTGAACCCATGCGGTTTGAAACGCTCCTGAAGTATCTCGACGCTTTTTTGAACAAGGCGTCCATTCTCATCCATCTCCTCGCCGGTGATGCCGGTCAGTTCGCTTGTATGTCTGTACGGAATGACCATCAAATGACCGTTGTTGTAAGGATAGATGTTGAGCACGATGAAATTTGTTTTCCCCCGGTAGAGGATGGAGTTTTCCCTGTCCTTCTCCTCCCCCTGCATTTTGCAGAAGACGCACTCCTTCTCTTTTTCCCGAAGAACGTACTCTATCCGCCAGGGAGCCCAGAGCTGTTTCATGATCTTCCGTACCCCGCGAGCATCAGTTTTCTCTGCATCTCTTCCATTTCCATTGCCCCCTTTTTCGATCTCTCATGATCGTACCCCAGAAGATGCAAGACCCCATGTACAAGAAGGAAAAGGAGCTCCCTTTCGTTTGAGTTCCCTATTTTTTTCGCCTGCCGTCTGGCATACGGAATTGAGATCGCAATATCGCCGATGGTTTTCGGTCCAGGACCCTCCCCACCGGGAAAGGAGAGGACATCGGTAGCCTTGTCGATACCGCGAAATTCCCTGTTCAATCCCCTGATTTCAGCGTCGCCGCAAAAGAGTATGGAGAGTTCCCCGTCGGGATTACCCAGTTCCTCCAAGATTGTCCGCAGCCTCGTTCTTATCCTCTGTATGTTCGGCCTGGTCAATCCAGATCTTATTGTTATCATTATTTTCGCCAGCTTCCTTGCCCTCCGGGTATTTGACTCTGTAGTGAAATATACCGTGAAGGATGCGCACAAAGCTATTCCCTATTTTTTTAAGGTCCCTGAGGTTGAGCTGGGATTCGTCCAGCTCGCCGTCAAGGAACCTGTCCTGGATGATCTTGTAGACCACCTGTCTTACCCGCGTGGAGTTCGGATTCTGCAGGCTCCTGGTGGCAGCTTCGACCGAATCGGCAAGAGCGAGAATGGCGGATTCGCGCGACGTGGGCTTTCTTCCCGGATACTTGAAATCCTGTTCCTTTACAGCCGAAACGCTCGGCTGTTCCATGTCCTTCGCCCTTTGATAGAAATACTTTATTGTCTGCGTGCCGTGATGTTCGATGATCATGTCTGTCACCTGCGGTATGAGCTTGTACTTTTTGGCGAGCTCAATTCCGTCGGTCACATGCGAAGTTATGATGAGCGAGCTCATCGACGGATTGAGGTTGTCATGCTTGTTCTTCCCCTCCTTCTGGTTCTCGATGTAGTAGTCGGGCCTCTCCATCTTCCCTATGTCGTGGAAATATGCTCCGACCCTCACAAGAAGGGGATTCGCGCCGACAGCCTCCGCCGCATCCTCGGCAAGGTTGCCCACAACTATCGAATGGTGATACGTCCCCGGCGCGACAACCGCCATCCGCGAAAGGAGAGGATGGTTAAGATCGGAAAGTTCCAGCAGTTTGAGATCCGACACAACGGGGAAAAATCTTTCTATCAAAGGGAGAACCGTGAGGGCCAGTGTTACGACCATAAATCCGCTCATCGATCCGAAAAGAAGATTATATGTATCCTGTTCCGTGAAGAGATTGTTCTCAAGAAGATCCCCGGTAAAGATCACGGCGATGTTCGCGCCGACCAGGTGGAGACCGGCCCGCCAGATGTCGTTCCTTATCTTTATTCTGCCGACGTGGGTAAGCGCCGTTATACCCCCCGCGAGCGCCACCCATGAATATACGTTCGATGATGTAAACATCAATCCCGTTGAGAGGGTCACTAGAAGCGTCATCAGCACCGTTGCTTCCCTGTTGAAGAATATCGCTATCAAAAGCGGGGCGAGGGCGAACGGTGTCGCGAACAGATATGAGCTGAACACGACGTCCGATTTCTGGAGGGCAAACGTCGAGGCCGCAAGGGAAGACATTTTCAATATCGACGCCTGACCGATGAAAACCAGTGCGAATAGAAGCAGGTAATACCTGTTTCGTCCTATCTCCGGTAGAAAGTGGTAAAGATAGATCCATGAAGAGAGGACTATGAGCGTGATGAAGAGAATAGTCCCGGCGACCGACTGCGCTTTCCTCCCCTTGCCGAGTCCGCCACGCACGGCATTGAGCTTCAGGAGCTGTTCCTCCGTAATCCTGTCGCCGCTCCTAGCGATAAGCTCCCCTTTTTTCAGAACGGTCGTTACCGGAATCACCGCGTCAATCGCTTTCTTGCGGCTCATTGCGGTCTTTTCCTCGTTGTACCTGATGTTCGGCTTCAGGAGGGTTTCACATATTTTAATGACCTCCCTTCTCAGCGACGGGTGGTTTCGAGAGACAAGCGCCAGCGCTTTCTGCCTTATCTGTGAGCGTGCTTCCTTAATTCCGTATACTTCATCAACCCTAAGGGAGTTCACGGCCCTTTCCGCCTCCCTGATGTCACCGCCGGCAGTTGAATCCGCGGCAAATGAAACGCCTCTTCCGGGGATATTCAGATCGTTCTTGTTCTCGATAACGCCGCGCATGAGGAGTTCAGAAAGAATACTCTTTACCCATTCGGCGATCTGCGGCCTGTAATGGTGCCACCTTAATACCTTGCCGGTATCCTCCGTATATTCGATGCCGAGTTTTTGATAGAAGGATTTTTCCAGCTTCCTGAACGATTTCGTCTGTTCGTAGCTCGTAAGTATCTCAAGGTAGTTTTTCCTCTTCTCCAGCGCCTGCGGTGTATTGTCGAAACGGAGTAGTTCCGATTCCTCAAGCTCCGCGCTTATATGCCTGTACGCCTGAGGACTTTTTGCCATGTATCCTTCCCGCATAGCGTTGAACGCTTCGTCAACCCGCGAGGATATCTCCTTTATGTGTCCTAAACTGAAATCGTAAACATCGGGAACGGAATTGAACGCCGCCTCCCTTTTATTATCAGTACCTTTTACATCCTTCGCGAGTATATTCCTCGGCGAATAGATATTCTCGGGGACAATGTCGCCAACTTCGAATTTCTGCGAGACTATCAGGCCCGATGGAATGAAAAACCATGATGAGAGAAGAATGACGACCGTACCGGCGATGAAATTTACAAGGTTTTCCCTCCTTTTCCACCACCCCTTTTTCCCGGAGCCGTTGATCGAATCCTTCTTTCTGGCGTCAACACCCTTGAGCCTTACAACTTTTTTCTGTTTTCCCTTTGCCATTATCCGGAGTTTCCATTCTTTTCTTCGTGAGTTTCATAAGCAGAGACTATCTTTTCCACCAGCGGATGCCGCACGACATCCTTTTTCGTGAACTGGATGATATCTATTCCGTCGATCCCCTTTAGAATATTATGCGCCTGTACTAGCCCTGACATCCTGTCCCTCGGAAGATCAATTTGCGTTATGTCGCCGGTGACTACCGCGCGGGAATTTGTTCCAAGCCTGGTGAGAAACATTTTCATCTGTTCCGTGGTGCAGTTCTGCGCCTCATCAAGGATGATGTAGGAATCGTTCAGGGTTCTCCCCCTCATGTATGCGAGCGGTGCCACCTCTATTTCGCCATGCTCTATCATGGTTGCCAGTTTTTCCGAACCGAGCATATCGTAGATGGCGTCATACAGGGGGCGAAGATATGGAGTAATCTTCTCGTTCAGGTCGCCGGGGAGAAATCCGAGGTTTTCGCCCGCCTCGACCGCCGGCCTAGTAAGGACTATTCTGGCGATCTTTTTGCTGAGAAGTTCGGAAACTGCCATCGCCATCGCGAGATATGTCTTGCCCGTACCCGCCGGGCCGATAGCCACGACTACTTCGGTTTTCGTAAGGGAATGTATGTACGCTCGCTGAGTGAGCGACCTGGGCATGATGACCTTTCGCTTGGTCTTTATCCTTACGTCGGATGAAAACATCTCCTTAAGCGAAACGTCGTTGTGCTCCTTGAAGTAGGAGATGAAGAACTTTAGCTCCCCCGGAGAGAGAATCACTCCGCTTTCGACAAGCTCGTTGAACTGCACCAGCATTTCGGACAGCTTTATTACGCTCTGCTCTTCGCCGGAAATGAATATGGAGCCGTTTCGCGCAACTATCTCCACGTTGAATGTTTTCTGCAAATACCGCAACTGCTCGTCGTTCACGCCGCAAAGCTCGCGGAAGTGATGAAACTCCGAGATCTGGACGGTCTTGCTACCGGGGTCCGCTATGGTAGATCCCACCTGAAATCAGCTCCCGCCGGAGTAAGGCAAAACATATTGTGTGAACGGAAAAATACCGCATTGAAAGGGCTCAAAAACCAATCCAAAAAATGGAATACGCTTTCATATAAAAACTCCTCACTTAACTTCCAATATTACCATATATGGAATGAAAAACATCGGGTCGCTTTAATATCTCCCGGTTCAGGGTGCAATCAGGGGAGTTTATAAACTTCTTTCCTGATATCTGCATTTCATCCCAGCGGATAATATTACCTGCCTGAAAAATAGAGGGGGTAAAAATATATTCTTCTCACTCATTTGAATTATTAATTATAAATAACCGGATATCCGGGTTAAAATATTAACGGTAAAGAAACTTTTCATTTTCCGGATTAAGGGGAATCATGGCACTCAAAGCAGGAAGCAAGGCACCGGCCTTCAGTTTGCCGAATCAGGATGAGAGAAAAATAAACCTGAAAGATTATTCCGGTCAATGGGTCGTCCTCTATTTTTATCCAAAAGACAATACCAGCGGCTGCACCCTGGAGGCGCAGGAATTTACAAAGGCCGTAAGGGATTTTGAAAAACTAGGCGCTGTAATTCTCGGCGTTAGCGCAGATACAACAAAATCCCACATGAATTTCGTGGAAAAAAAGGGATTGGGGATCAATCTGCTGAGCGATACTGAGAAAAATATGCTTAAAAAATACGATACCTGGAAGCTGAAGAAAATGGCCGGCAAGGAATATATGGGGATCGTCCGAACAACCTACCTCATCAACCCTATGGGGAAAATTGCCGAAGTGTGGGACAAGGTAAAGGCGAAGGGACATGCCAAAGAGGTTCTAGATAAACTGACAGAACTGAAAGGGGGGTAGGCCGACCGCCTTTTCCTTCCTGCTCAACCGCCCCCTTTAATAGCATCCGCAAAATCAACTATCCCGATTTACCGACGCTTTAAAAACCTTACATATCATCATCGAACGGAATAGCATCTTCAGAAGAGAGCGGTTCATCTTTCATACTGCGCTGGGCAACAGCGGATGCTCCCCTCGCCTTGTTATGGCCAACGGCCGGTTTTTTGAACTTCCCCGGCAAAGGTAGTTTAGGTTTCTCCCTTTTACCCTTATCAGTCAAATATGCCGCCTTGCCCGAACGCTCCTTGATCATCGAAGTGTCATTCTTCTGAATGTCTATACCGACCACGTTTGAAAGTGTGCTTACCATTTCAAAAAGTTTTTCCGATTGCGCATTCAGCTCTTCAGAGGCGGCGGCAGTCTGTTCCGAATCCGCCGCTGTCCCCTGCGTAACCTGATCAATATCCATAATGGATCTGTTCACATTCTCAACCCCCTGGGCCTGTTCGTGGGAGGCGGCGGTAATTTCCGTCACGTTATCCTTTGCCTTTTTAATGCCGTCCGCGATCGCCTTTAGGTCCGCGGCCGCTTTCTCCGCTATCTTCCCACCCTCTTCGGATCTTTGGACCGCGTTTGAGATCAACTGGGCGGTATCCTTGGACGCCGTCGCGGAACGCTGCGCCAGGTTTCGAACCTCTTCCGCAACCACGGCAAACCCTTTGCCATGCTCCCCGGCGCGCGCCGCTTCCACGGCGGCGTTGAGAGCAAGAAGGTTCGTTTGGAATGCTATTTCCTCAATTACCTTAATTATCTTTGAGATCTCCGAAGAGGATTCTTTTATGGAATTCATAGCGGATGTCATCGAAGCCATCGATTCAACCCCTCGGGTGACCATATCCTCCGTCTCCCTGATTATCTGATTTGCCCTGCTCGAATTTTCCGCATTCTGTTTGGCGCTTGAAGATATCTGCTCCATTGCCGTAGTGGTGCTCTGCACGGAGGAGGCCTGATTGGTAGCCCCGGACGCAAGCGACTGGCTGGATGACGATATCATCCCGGATGCTGAAGCAACCTCCAGGGCGCCGCTCGTTATCTGACTGCATATGCCGGAGAGTTTATTGCGAACATTGGAGACAATGAAAAGCGAAACCAGCGCTCCGAGTATCGAGCCGAGCACCATCATAATTGCACCGATCCTGCGCGACAGCTCGGCGCCTGCTTTTAAACTCGTCAATACACGTTCCAGTTCCTCTCTCGTAAACTCAACTATCGCCCCCATGCCGTCCCCTATCTTCTCGGCGTAAGGATCGAATTTTTCCATCATCTTGTTCCCCTCTTCGGGGCCTTTATCGATGTAAACCTGGGCCATCTCTTTTCCCATTGTATAGAAACCTGAGAAATCCTTTTCAAGCGCTGTCAGTTTGTTTTCCCATTCGGTGCCGCGGAAAAGTTCCTTCAATATTTTTGATTGTGCATAGAAAATTTTCTCGAAATTGGCCGCTTCCGTAAATCCGTCGTCAAAGCCTTCCATCCCCCTTGTGGCGGATATATCGGTAAGCCACTGCTGAACCTGTACGACTGCAAGCTTCATCTCGTTTGCCGCCTGCCTTCGCTTGCTTACCAGAAGGAGCTCTTCCGCTTCGCCTATCGACTTGGTACCAGAGTAGACCGAATACCCGCCAAGCAACATTAATAGCGCCAGCAGAACGGAGAACCCTGTATATATCTGTTTGATTACGCTCATAGAAATACTCACCTTATAATTAAAGTAGGTGTGCCAAACTTGATGCGAATAAAAATCTCTTCAAACCGGACTGCTTCAACCGGAATGAAAAACCAACTAACTTTTCCCCTGATTGCCATGATAATATAAAAACATAGGTATTACCATATATATAGAAGGGAAGAGGAGTGACTCTGAACGAAATTTCCGATAAGCCCGCAAAACCGGTCGTGGTGTTTCCAAACTCCGGCCAGACGAAGGCCCGGAATATGGAATCTCAAAATACCTACATAAACGAACCTTTCAAGAACTCGACCGTACCCCGTTCATCAACCATACCCCCTGAAATCAAAGGGAATATGGTCAGAGCCGTAGTGGCCTGACGCCAGCGCCTCCAAAGACCGAGTCCTGATAATCTAAATTCCATTTTTTAAAGTTGATATAAAAAAGAATGTCGATTCAAGCGGCAAAGAGGAAACAATCGTTGCGATAAAGGACGAGACCGCTCACGCCCGTCGCGTCCCGACAGGAGCGATGAGATGCTACTGCAAGCTCTCCTTTACTCTTTTTTCCTGTCCAGATCGAACGCTATAACGATCGCCGGGATGAATAAACAGACAAAAAGGCCGATATGGTCCTGCAGGTTCCGTTCCCTCCCCATAACCGATGAGGCAAAAGATTCTTCCAGCATCGTTAATGGAAAATATAGCGCGGTCAAGGCGATGACTATTCCGATTTTTTTAAGCATCTTCACCCTCCCTCAATTTATAGGTTTTTCAAACACGCTTGGTATTATTTTATCATTTTTGATGTAATAAAAGCCCTTGGAAACATCTGATTCCTCCATATATTTATTTCGAATATAGTAATGTTTCTTTGGAATTTCATTGCCGCGTGAAACGGCATTTTTGAAAATTTACCGGTTTGCACAATCCCGCGCGCTTTTTTCGTTATTTGCGCGGCGCGGGATTGGAAACCGTATATAGGGATTACGCGGTCTTGATCTCTATCTTTTTCGGCTGAATCTCTTTCGCTTTCTTGAGCGTAATTCTCAGCACTCCATTATTTACAGAAGCGGAAATCCCGTCCCTGTCGATATCGTCCGAAAGTCTGAACTGCCGACTGTATCCTTCGGCCTCATTTTCCGCGTAGTATCGCTTGTAGCCCTCCGGGACTCTGTTCTCAACCTTCGCTTCAATGGTCAGGATGTTTTTTTCAAGCGAGAGGTCGACCGATTTTTCGTCGGCTCCCGGAACATTCGCCACAAGAAGGAGCGATTCCTCGTTCTCGAAAACGTCTACTTCAGGAACAGAGTATTCGCGCACGACATCACCCTCGCTGGCGGCAACGCCGCTTTCCTCCTTCACTCTATTTTCACTTGTAATCATTTTTTTCTCCTTTCAGAATTACGAATCGCTTTTTACCGCGATCTTCCTCGGTTTTTCATCTTCCGGTTTCACAACTGTCACAGTGAGAATTCCCTTGCTGTAATCTGCGTCTATCCCTTCAGCCTTCGCGCGGAATGGGAGACGTATAGCTCTTTCGAATTTTCCGGAATACCTTTCGCTCCTGAGAACGCCTTCCGTGATTTCTCCCTCCGGCAATTCTCCCCTGATGGCAAGGCTGTTGCCGAGAACCGAGATATCGAGTTTCTCCGGATCAATACCCGGAATGAACAAACGTATTTTCAGCGAATCTTCATTGCTGTAAACATTCAGCTGAGGATACTCTCCTGCTCCGGGCAGCCCGTTACCGTTGAATAACCTGTTTAGCTCTCTTTCCATCCAGTCGAGTTCCCGGAATGAATTGAGAAGCCCGTTCCTTGAAAATCTTCCAACTAACATATCAAAAGCCTCCTATCGATGAATTTAATATTGTTTCGCCTTTTGCTTTTTAAATAAAACCGATATCGGCCTTGTCAAGGTGGTGAAAGAAATAATTGCGGACTGGAATATTTATCGCCTTGCCGGAGGGAACCGGCAAGACTGTGGAAATATAAATTTAGAGGTAGTCGACAAGCTCCTCAGCCGGAATGAATCCGGTGAAGCGTTTTTGCTCAATCCCCTTGTCGTCGAAAATAATGAACGTAGGCACACCTTTGATACCAAACCGCTCCTTGGCCTTTGCCTCGCTCTCTTCAAGGGTGGTCAGATCAATCATCAGCGGAGTGAACCTCGCCGCCTTCTCTATCACGCCCGCGTCCGAAAACGTGAACACCTTCAGCTCGCGGCAGGGGACGCACCAGTCGGCGGTGAAATAAACAATAGTAGGTTTTCCGTCGGCTACCGCTTTATCATACGCCGCATCCGAAAATATTTTAAATGGAATGACCGCTTTTTCCCCGCCGTTTGGAAGCACGAGGAATACGCCGCCGGCCATGAAAGCGGCGGATACAATAATCCTCGCCACCCTGAAGCCCTTTTGCCGGATAACCCTCCCCGACCAGAAAAGATACAGCCCTCCAAGTATCGCGATGGCGGAGGCAGCAGGCACGATGGCGGATTTTGGCAGAAGCGGCTGAGCGAAATAGAGCGCCATGCCGACCAGTATCACGCCAAAGATATTTCTAACCCACTCCATCCAGACGCCGGATTTCGGAAGCGTCTGGAGCGCACCGCTGAATATCGCCAGAAAAACGAACGGAAGGCCGAGACCGACCGCGAGAACAAAAAAGAGAATGAAGCCCAAAAATGGATCCTGCTTTTCGCCTACGAAGGTCAACAGCGCGATAACGAACGGGCCGACGCACGGGGCCGCTATGATCCCAACGGTAAGACCCATGAAGAACGTGCCGAAAAATCCGCTGTAGTTTTTCGAGCTTAAATTAAGGAGCGACTGCGGAACCCTGATATCCCACACGCCAAACATCGAAAGAGAGAGGAGGAGCATTACGGCGACAAGCAGAAGTATCACTACCGTGTTCTGCATCAGCTCTCCGAAGAGCGTACCTGTGAGAGCGGCGAACGTCCCTATGACCGAGTACATCGCCGCCATGCCGAGGAGATATACAAACGCGTGGACAGTGGTTTCGGCCTTTGACCTTCCGATCGCCTTGCCGAAGAAACCGATGGTTACCGGGATGATCGGATATACGCATGGCGTAAGGTTCAGCGCTAGACCGCCGAGAAAAACAAGTAGCAGCATGCCGGGGAGGGTGGAAGTTTCAAAGCCCGACATCACCGACTTGTCGTCCGATGTGGAGCCGAATTTTTTGAATATCTCCTGGTTTATTGGCGAACCATCGCTCCCCGCTTCAACGGTTACGGACGCCTCCAGTGTGATCGGCATAAGACAGATATTATCTGTGCAAGCCTGATACTCAAGCTCCGCTTTCAGCAGAACCGGAGCGTCCGGCGTATCGGTGATCGTGACATTAGTTGATATGTAGACTACACCCTCGTAAACGGAAAGTTTGTCCTCCGAGAACTGGAACTTCTTCATCTCGGCTTTCGGATAGGAGATCCTGCCGAAAGTAACTTTGTCATCCGATGTGGTGAAAGCCGCGCGAGTAGGGATTAGCGCGTCGCTCTTCGGTTTATTTGAATTCGTATGAAACCCGTGCTTTATGTCCATCTCGAGAAGGAGGGTGTAGCTTTTCCCCTGTTCGAATTTTGAGGACGGCAAAAGGAGACGGATGGTAACAGGCGGCTCCTTCTCCACATCCGGAAAATCTGCAGAAGAGGGCTGCGCGGACATTATCGATTCCAGGTCGGGCGTCGGTGAAGAATTTTCAGCCCCCGGTATGGAAGACATCATATCCGAGGGAGCGGCATATGCGTTTATCGAAAGAAGAATTAGTGCGAGAGAGAAGAATTTTATAATTTTCATGTGCGGCAAATTCCCATCAAAAACGTGTTGCAGATAAATTATATTGGCAAAAACGTATTTTATTTTAGATTACCGGGAATGACCAAGAATAATTTGGCGGAAAGGGCTTCACTTCCAGCTGTAGATATCGGCGTCTATGCCGTCGCCCCCCGGCTTTCCATCCTGGCCAAGAGAGACGATCTCGAAATCCCTGTTATCCGGCCCCGGGATATTGTAGATGTACGGGTTCCCCCATGGATCCATGGGGAGTTCCTTTTTCAGGTAATCTTTCAGCGCCGCAAGCCCCAGCTCGGAATTCGGATACCTGTGGTTTTCTAGACGGTAGAGGTCGAGCGCCTCTTCCAGCATCGCTATCTGTGCCTTGGCGTCCTTCTGTTTCGCCGTGTCGACATGTCGGAACAGGCGGGGTCCAACGAGTCCTGCCAGAAGGCCGATAATCACCATGACGACTATCAGCTCAACCAGGGACCAGCCCCCCTCGTTGCCGAGGCAATGTCGAAGCCGGATGAAATTTAATCTCTTTTTCATTTAGCTGATAATTATACCAGAAAGAAACGGAAACATCTGAGGAGGTCTGGCAGTCAGATGTGTGCCTCGACAGCGCCTATTTATAAGCTGTTTTTCGGCAAACGACACACCGCAAAAATATAGATTGTTACGCTATTTTCACAATTGTCGGGATCCGGAACAGGTTATCAGCAAGTTTCAAAAGTGGATAGTTTGATTATCTTATCTGTTGCCCGGTATGCATGCCGAGCATGCGCGATAGCGACCTCTTACTCTCACAGGAGAAAATAATTCGAGAATCCATTTTTATAACAAGCGGTCAGTTATCCTGCTAAAATCCCCACTAGGCTTTTTGCGTGGCCCGGGTGGCGGAATTGGTAGACGCAAGGGACTTAAAATCCCTCGGTCGCAAGGCCGTGCCGGTTCGATTCCGGCCCCGGGCACCAAAAGAGGCCACATAATAAGGCACTCCCGCATCGGTTACTACGCTGTAACACAATTTATGACACCCCAATTCTATGTATGAAAAATTATCGTTTCATTTTGTAGAGCTATTAATGTAGATTGGTATAAAGGGAGGGATATTCGACATGGGGAAATTTGTTAGTATTCTTGAACTTCAGGATCCTATAGAAGCGCACTTTGTATCAGGTCTTTTACAATCGCACGGTTTTAACATTCCACCTACCCAGGGAGCCATAGATGGTGAAAGCATGATGAGTGGACGAAAAATCCCGATACTCGTTCCTAAAGAGGAGGCGGAAGACGCAATAAAACTTCTGGAAACCACAAGGAACTCTGTTGAAACCGATACTGTGCCTGAAATAGAAAATCATGAGAGCACGGGGAGTTTCGAGATCTACAGGAAAACTATCTGGCTTCTCTCATCGATCCTTTTGTCATACACCGCCATATCGGCTCCATCATTAACCGATCACGAGATATTTTATAAACTGTTACTATGGAGCCTGGCTATTTTAGCGCTTGGTGCATACCTCTTCTCGAAGGATGATCGAAAACATCCGAGAAGGTAGTTTCCGTTTTACCGGTTCCTGATCCCGGGCTCAGGATCGACAGGATATCGCCCCGTTTTTGGGGCGCTGTCATCGTCGACGCACAAAGGGAAAAATTATTTATGTTTTCTTCTTGTTCCGCGCGATGAAGGGCGTTTCCCCTTACCTTTCTTTGCGGGGCGCGGTTTTCCGATGCCCGGAACGCTTCCAGGGAGTACAAGGTCTATCTCCTTTTTCATCATATCGACGGTATTTACCTTTACCCTGATCGGAGCGCCAAGCCTGAAACTCTTTGCGGTGCGCTTCCCTATCAGTGCGTGCTTCTTTTCGTGGTATTCGTAATAGTCGTCGGCAAGCGATGTGAGACGGAGCAGTCCTTCAACGTAAACCCCCGCAAGCTCCACGAATATCCCAAAAGAGGTGACGCCCGAAATTATACCGTCGAACTCTTCCCCCTCGCGGTTTGCCATGTACCTGATCTTAAGGAAATCGACAAAGGCTCGTTCCGCGCTCTCCGAGTTCCGTTCCATTTGCGAACAGTGCACCCCCGCCTGTGAAAGATAATCCTCGTCGGCCTCTGAACTTTTTTCGCCGCGGAGTTTCTGTTTTATCAGCCTGTGGACTATCAGGTCGGGATACCTCCTTATCGGCGAAGTGAAATGGGTGTAATGTTCGAATGCCAGGCCGAAGTGGCCGATATTTGTCGGCGAATACTGCGCCTGTTTCATGGTGCGTAGCATAATGAAATTCAAAAGTTTCTCCTCAGGCTTTCCTTCGGCGGCTGATATTATTTCCTGCATCCTGCGGTGGAGGTCGTCGGGATTTCCCCTGCTTACATAACCGAGGGTTTCGGCAAATTCAAAAAACTCATTCACCTTGAGGCTGTCCGGCTCTGCATGTACCCGGTAGAGCGAAACATCCTCCGAGAGGAACCGCGCCGCCGCCCTGTTTGCGGAAAGCATGAACTCCTCGATGAGCCGGTGTGCGTCGTTTCTCTCCGCCCTGATAATATTCTCCGGTTCCCCCTTCATATCAAGAACGATGAACGGTTCCGGCAGGTCGAAATCAAGGCTCCCCTCCTCGATCCTCTTCTTTCGCAACAGCAGGAAAAGCTTTTTCATCATGAGGAGATTTTTTACTTTCTCCGCGTCCTTCTCCTCTTCCGGAGCCTCGAGGATTTTGGCGACTTCAGTGTAGGTGAAGCGGTGTCGGCTCTTTATGACCGAATCGGCAAAACGGTATTCAAGCATATTCCCGACAGGATCGAATTTCATGAAAGCGGAGAGAGTAAGCCTCGGCACGTTCGGATTGAGCGAGCATATCTCATTCGATAATCTGAACGGAAGCATCGGGATAACGGAGCCGGGAAAATAGGTAGAGTTCCCCCTTTTATACCCTTCCGTATCGAGAGGCGTTTTCGGTATTACATAGTTTGAAACGTCCGCTATGTGAACCCCCAGTTCAAATCCCCCGGCGCTCTCCTTTATCGAGACCGCATCATCAAAATCCTTAGCGGTTTCGCCGTCGATGGTCACCACCCATTCGTTGCGGAGGTCGACCCTTCCGCGAAAAGCCTGCTCGGCAGGCTCGCTTATCTTATCGGCATTTTTTTCCACTTTTTCCGGGAATGAGGTCGGGAGCCCGTACTCCTGGAGGATTACCCCTTTTTCCGTATCCGGTTCCCCGGGATACCCAAGAATCTCCAGCACTTCGGCTGACGGGATATCATGCGCTTCCGGGTAGGTGACGATCCTGCCGACTACGATTTCACCACCCTTTGCCTTTAGCGTCTTGCCGGGATGCACCTGGAAATTATGGATGACCCTTTTTTGAGTGGGGATTATAACCCCCCCCTTCCCCCTGCTTTCGAATATGCCGGTAACGCTCTTGTAGGCCCGTTCAAGAATTCTAATAACCTTCCCGTCCCGCTTGCCGTCGGGGCGCGTTCTTTCCACACGGCAGACAACCGTATCGCCGTGCATCGCCTCCCGGAAATTCCTCGGCCCTATGAATACGTCTTCCACATCCCTGTCATCCGGAATGACAAAGCCGTAGCCATCCGGGTGTCCCATGATCTTCCCGATAACAAGGTTCATGCTGTCGGGGAGACCGTACCTTCCCCCCCGTATCCTGACTATCTCCCCGCTCTTTATCAGGGGTTTTACAAGCCTGTTGAAGGAGGTTCCGTACTTGGGTGGGAGCATTTTTTTCAGTTCACCCGCGTGGCGCGGCTTGTCGAGGTAGTGGCGCAAAAGCGTGAGAAATTCGTTTTCGACCATACCCATAATTTACCGCAGTAACGGGGAAATAGGGGGGAAAAGAAAAATTGGCAATGTTTGAATTTTCCCCTAAAGAATATTTTTCGTTTTGCCGGGTCTTTAGGAAAATTTCTCAAATTCCGAATCTTTAGGCAGTACAAGTTTTGTAAATAAACGTGAATTGAAAGGAAGGTGATCGCGTACGGCCAAATAGTAGAAAGAAAAGAAATTACATGGATAGGTTACTAAAGGCAAGGATGCCGAATAATTATCAAGGAGGATTTTAAAAATGGCACTACGAGTTTATACGAACAATTTCTCTGTTTCCGCCCAAAGGCACTTGGGAAACAACAACGACAACCTCAAGACTTCTCTTGAGAGACTCTCTTCCGGTATGCGAATCAACCGCGCGTCAGACGACGCCGCCGGTCTTGCGATATCCGAAGGGATGAGGGGCGATATTCGCTCCATGAAACAGGCTATAAGGAACGCCAACGACGGTATTGGCATGATAAACACGGCTGAAGGCGCCCTCGGCGAACAGGCTTCGATGCTTATAAGAATGAGGGAGCTTGCTTCACAGGCCGCAACTGGTACGATCGGCTCCGCGGAAAGGATCACGATCAACCGCGAGTTCCAGGCGCTGAAAGACGAAATTGACCGCACCGCGGCAGTCACCGAGTTCAACGGCCAGAAACTGCTCGACGGCTCAATGAGCACAGCTGGCTCTTTATCGGTTGTTATTCAGATAGGTATTGCGGCAACAACCAACGACAGGATCAGCTTCAATAACTCCATCGACCTTACCGCTATCACCAGCACAGGCCTGGCCATCCAGAATCTCAGCGTTACCGGCGTTTCGGACGCTCTTTCATCGCTGGCAGGGATCGACTCCGCCATCGCGAAAGTTACCGACGGACGAGGCCGCCTCGGCGCACTGCAGAACAGGCTTGTACACACACTTCAGAGCCTCGCGGTTTACACCGAGAACCTGACAAATGCCGAATCACAGATTAGGGACGCGGATTACGCGGCGGAGATCTCGGAATTTACCAAGAACCAGATCCTTTCGCAGGCTTCGACGGCGATATTGGCACAGGCCAACCTCGTACCGCAGACAGTACTGCAGCTCCTTGGATAATCCCGGGCAGCTCTGGTTATTGACTTAATGGAACGATTTGATGGGAATTGAAGTTACCTGACCCGGTTGCCCATCCCGCCTGCTAAAAGCGCGCGGGATGGGACAACTGGATAAATAACTTTCAGGCAACACTTTTCCCCTAATGAAATATTTTGGTCTGCCGCGACTATTAAAAAATCGCGGCAGGCCGATTATTAAGAGAGAACAATCTTTCTTCAAGCTTATGAAATAGGGAATTGAATGATGGGAAACAAAGTGGCGGTCCGCGATTCCGACTTTCGCATGTTTTTGACATGCGAGATCGGACGCAATGATGAACGGCAGGGTGCGCCTTTTTTCCCATATGGCTATACAGGATTACTCCGCCTGTCTGGAGTTTATGTAACTCCAGGTGGATGAACATTGCAACTTTTTGGAAAAGAGGAACGAAATGGATTGATCGATGGGAAATGAAGTCGTGATCCGCGACTACGCCCGTTCTGCATCTGTATGACATGCGAGATCGGGCGCAGGGATGAACGGCAGGGTGCGCCTTTTTCCCATATGGCTATACAGGATTACTCCGCCTGTCTGGAGTTTATGTAACTCCAGGTGGATGAACATTGCAACTTTTTGGAAAAGAGGAACGAAATGGA